>CAZEOC010000126.1:0-9490 GCA_964513525.1 uncultured Saprospiraceae bacterium
CACTTTTAATATTTAAGCTTGCCATTTCATCATTAGAAATACTTCTTAATTCAAAACCTAAATCATTTAATAATTCAATTTCATCATTCACCTTTTTTTTTGAAGACAAAGTCGTGCGGTTTCGTTTATCTTTCAAAACCATTTTTGTTTCATAGATTTTACCATCTCTCACATAATTAACTCCTAATTCATCACCAGGGCGATAACGGGCAACTTGTTCTTGTAAAGCAGGCATTGTTTTTACTTTCACACCATTTATATGTGTAATTACATCACCTGGAGCTAACTTAGCATCTTCTGCCGCACTATTAGGGTTTATATCAGCAATATGAACACCATTTAAACTTTTCAAACCAACTTTTTTAGCAATAACTTCATCGACATTTTCAATAGTTACACCTAAAAATCCTCGTTGAACAACACCAAAATCCTTCAAATCTTCTACTACTTTTCGAACTAAATTAGCAGGAACAGCAAAAGAATAACCTTCATAACTTCCGGATTGAGTAATTATCGCTGTATTAATACCAACTAATTCTCCATTAGTATTAACTAATGCACCTCCACTATTTCCTGGATTTACAACAGCATCAGTTTGTATAAATGACTCAATTTTATAATTTCCTTCTAAAATATTAATATTTCTACCCTTTGCGCTAATGATTCCCGCAGTAACGGTTGAAGTCAGGTTAAAAGGATTTCCGACAGCTAAAACCCACTCTCCTATTCTTGTAGAATCTGAATTTCCAAAATTGATATATGGTAAATCAGTTTTATTAATTTTAATTAATGCCAAATCTGTAGATGGGTCTTTTCCTATGATTTTTGCATCATAGTTCCGATTATCGTTTAATGTTACTTCTACTATACCCGCATCTTCTATCACGTGATGATTTGTTACAATATAACCATCAGATGAAATAATCACACCCGAACCTGTAGAAGTTCCTGGCGATATTCCGCCCCAAAAATCATCTTTTTTAGACTTCCTTTTTGAACCTTGTCTTGCTTTGATATTAACAACTAAAGGACGAGTTACACTTGCTGCATCTGTAAAATTAGTTGGGGCAGCGGTAAAGTAAAGCTCTTTTGAATATTCTGTGTCTTCATCATATTCTGCAAAAGCACCTGTTTCGTAATTAGCATATTGCGCTGCCGGTTGCTTCTTTATTGTAAGGATTTCAGTCGGTTCATCCTTAATAAAATCATACAATAAAACAGAAACAAATGAACTAACAACAGCAACCAATACTATTAATCCTATATTCTTCATATACTAAAATTAAAACCATAAATACTATCTTCGCAACTTACGAACTTTACGTATTATTTTCACAATAAACGTAAAGTTAATTTACTAATTGCAAATCCGATGATTTGTTGATAATTTAACAATTTTTTGAGAGTCTAAAATTAGAGTCAAACTCTGTTTTAATTATTTAAATTCAGACTACTTAAATTCTATAGATAAAAAATGAGCTATCTAAGACAACTATTTGAGCAAGAACCAAATGACGATGATTATGTTGGTAATATATTTGGTTGGAAACTTTCTTTTTACGGTTTAGCACTGATTATTTTTGTGGGTGCAGTCGTTGCCTATGGACATTTCTCTGGAAAAGTTGATATTACTACTGGAGAACCGATTAATAAACATCAAGTTGATTCTACCTCAACTATTAATGATTAATAAAAATGAAATTTAATAAGTATCAAGGTGCGGGAAATGATTTTGTAATGATTGATAATAGAGATTTAAAATTATCAAAAACACAAAATGAATTGATTGAAAAGCTTTGTAATAGGAGATTTGGAATTGGTGGAGATGGTTTAATTTTTATACAAAATCATCCAGATTATGATTTTGAAATGATTTATTTCAATTCTGATGGTTTTGAAGGTTCTATGTGTGGAAATGGAGGAAGATGTGCCGTTGCTTTCGCAAAACGGTTGGGAATTATTAAGACAAAAACTCGGTTCTTAGCTGTAGATGGAGAACATGAAGCAATTATCGAAAAAGATAATTGGGTTGAACTAAAAATGGGTGATGTAACAAAAGTAGAAATCAACAAAAACGATTTTTACTTAAGTACTGGTTCTCCGCACTATGTTGAATATGTTGAAAATATTGAAACCCTTGACGTCTTTGAAGAAGGTCAAAACATTCGTTATAATGAAAGGTTTAAAGCTGTCGGAACAAATGTTAATTTCGTAGAAGTTGAATCAAAAGACACTTTAAAAGTTGCGACTTACGAACGTGGAGTTGAAAATGAGACCTTAGCTTGTGGAACTGGAGTAACAGCCTGTGCATTAACATATTGGATAAAAAACAAAGATAAAAACAATGCCTTCACTGATATTAAAATTAAAGCAAAAGGTGGTGACTTATCAGTTCGATTCAATGCTGTCAATGAACAAAATTTTCAAAACATTTGGCTATGTGGTGGAGCTGATTTCGTCTTTGAAGGAAGAATATAATTAAGAAAATACAATAGTTCATAATTTAATGACAAACAACATCATTAATAAAAAACTATTTATTATTAATATATGTATATTTGTTGTACTTTTTTATTAAAACTTGCGTTTATAATAAGGTGTAAACATTTTTGAAAAAACAAATTAAATGAAAAGCAAACTTATGAAGAATATTCTGATAATTTTATTGGCTTGTTCACCAATATTTGCAAACGCTCAATTTCTGGAAGGTGGAATTTTTGTTGGTGGTTCAAACTATGCTGGAGATTTGGTAGAATCTAACTTACAGTATGAAGCAAGCGAAACAAATTTAGCTGGTGGCTTACTGATTCGTTATAATATCAACGATTGGGTTGGTGTAAGAGGAGCATTTACATATGGACAAATTTCAGGTTCTGATGCTAATGCAGAAGCGGAATATAGATTAGAAAGAAATTTGAGTTTCCGTTCTAATATTTATGAATTTTCAGTAATTCCTGAATTCAATATTTTAGGATTCAATCCTTATGATCGTTATTATTCTCCTTATGTTTTTGTTGGGTTAGGAATATATAATTTCAATCCAGAAGCAGAATTAGATGGTCAATGGTATGATTTACAACCTTTAAGTACAGAAGGTCAAGGTATGGAAGGACGTCCTTCACAATATAATTTAACTCAATTATCTATTCCTATGGGAATTGGTTTCAAATATGCTGTTACTGAGTATTGGACAATAGGTTTAGAGTTAACGGCTCGATATACCTTTACTGATTATTTAGACGATGTTAGTACGAATTATGTTGATAGAAATGAATTGATAGCTTTCAGAGATGAAACAGCTGCTAATTTAGCTAATAGAACTGGTGAATATTTAGGTACGGAACCAGTTAATAATCCTGGTGAACCTCGTGGAGGTTCTAATAGAGATTGGTATTCTTGGTCTGGAATTACAGTTACTTATAATTTTATGGACGGATTTGGTGGAAATAAATATGGTTGTCCAACTAATTTTTAATGCTCATTAATATATTAGTTTCAATCATTAAAAATAAGATTATACTTTAAGTATAATCTTATTTTTTTGTCCCTACCTTTTAACTCCATAAAACTCATTAGAGTTATTTCTAATCAAAAATTAATAGATATTTTCTCTAAATCTTTGCTTAAATATTATGATTTTTTCCAAAATTATTTTGCAATTTAATAACCTTACGTTTTTAAACATATTAAAAAAAATCATATTTATTAATCATAATATTACATATATCAATTTTTTCAATAAGAAAATAGCATTTATTCCTGTTTTTAATACATTTTTCATCATAATAAACCAATTAAGTACAATTATTGATTAGTAATATTCTATAATTTATATTAAAATAATATATGATGATATATACTACACTTTTATCATATTTTAATCATTAAAAAATATTTTTATGAAATTTTGTTTAACACTACTTTTCAACATTTTGATATGTATTTCAATCTCAGCACAAGGAGAAATTGAAGGAGGTATCTTTACAGGATTATCTAATTATGGTGGCGATTTATGTGAACCTCATATGGAACTAACGGAAACGAATCCTTCATTTGGTGTCTTTGGTAGATATTACTTTAAAGACTGGTTATCTTTAAGAGGAGGAATCACTTATGGAACCTTAAGTGGTACAGATTTAAACGCTTCTACTATAACAAGAAGAAGTAGAAATTTAAGTTTTAGATCTCCACTTTTAGAATTAGCTGTAACTCCAGAATTTAACATTTATACTTTTGAATTAACTGGCGGGCAAAAAATAACACCTTATATAATGGTTGGTGTTGCTGCTTTTTATTACAATCCTAAAACTTTATACCAAGGAAATTGGGTAGAATTGCAACCTTTAGGAACAGAAGGTCAGGGTTTACCTGGATATAATTCAAAGTACAGTTTAATCAGTTATGCTATTCCAAGCGGATTAGGTTTGAAATTCGAGCTTAGTGATAGAGCATCTGTAGCTTTAGAATTCACCTCAAGATATACTTTTACAGATTATATAGATGATGTGAGTACAGTATACCCTGACAACGAAGTTCTATCAAGAACTAACGGAGATTTAGCAGCTATTTTATCTGATAGGACACAGGAATATACTGGAGTGCCATCTCAGAGAGTCGAAAATTCAATGAGAGGAAGTGAAAATGTTGATTATTACTATTTATTTGGAGCTACTATTTCTTTTAATCTATTTACTCCTGAAGTAATAAACAAAAAATAATATTTTTTTGTATTTATTACTCAAAAAGCGTCTTATCATTAAGGCGCTTTTTTATTTAATAAAAACCTTTTCCCAAATAGCAAAACTAATAAATTTGAAAATTCTGAAATTTTCTAAATTTGTTGAAGGATTAAAAAACTGGTCAAAATCTTTTATCAGCTTTTTTTTATTGAATACTTCTCCACCATTTTCTTCAAAATATGGACGTATTTCTTTTCGCATTTCTCTCATCCAATTATTCGTCGGTGTAACAAACCCCATTTTATCATGACGATTATAAATTGGTTCGGGAATAACTTCTTTAAATGCTTCTCTCAATATATGTTTCCGAATTCCATTATGTATTTTATAAACAGAAGGAACTTGAAAAGCATAATTCATTAATTCTAAATCATCTGCAAAAGGCGTTCGAGATTCTATTCCAAACCACATTGAACATCTATCTTCACATTTTAATAATTGCTTCAAAGGATGACCAAAATATTCATATTTCAACATTTGAGTTAACGATTCAATCCTTTGTTCAGCATATTCATTATATCTATTTATATTTTCAAATAATAAATCCTCATTCAAATATTGTAAATCATTGAAATATTTTAGATTGAAATTATTTTGTAACTGTTTTGATAGATTTGGAATTCCATTATATTTCAATAATGATTTTCCTAAAAACTTTACAGACTTACTCAATTTATCAGTTGCTTTCAATGATTTTGCTAAGGTTAAAAATTGAAAGTTTCGGATATATTCTTTCCAAATTCCAACATAATGCGGTTCATATCCACCAAATAACTCATCAGCACCTTGTCCATCTAAAACGACTTTCACGCCATTTTCCTTAACGGATTTCATCACTCGAAATTGAGCATAAGTACTACTTGAAAAAAATGGAATATCTTGACAATATATCAGTTTTTCCAAATCTTTAGTCATTTCATTTCGAGTTGGAAAAGTTCTATGCCATTCAGATTGAGTTTGTTCAACGACAAGACTTGCCCATTTTTGCTCATCATAGTTTTTATCCTCAAAACAACTTGTAAATACTTTTTGCTGATTGCCTATTTGTGCATCAAACTGTCCTTTTCTCCCTTGCTTTAATAGGTTATTAACGGTACAAACAACAGTTGAAGAATCTATACCTCCACTCAAACAAGAACCTACAGAGACATCGGAACGAAGTCTCAATTTAATTGAATTCTCAACTAATTCTTTAATCTTTAATTGATGTTTATCAAATGTTGTTGTATCAAATTTTTCATATTTATCATTTGCCTTTATTTCAAAGTACTTTTGAATTTTAATCTCATTTTTAGCATCTTTTTCATTTAGATTAATAATTAAAAAATGACTTGGTTCTAATTCAAAAATTCCAGAAAAAAGTCCTTCCGTTTCTGCTTCAATTGCCCCAAAAACAAAATAATCAAAAACGGCTTTATGATTAACTTTAGGTTTAACATAAGGAAGTGATAGCAATGCTTTATGTTCTGAAGCAAAAGCAAATGTGTTTTCATTTTTCACATAATAAAATGGTTTAACACCAGTTCTATCTCGAGCAGCAAAAATTTGATTTTTTCTTACATCATAAATTACAAAAGAGAACATTCCATTAAATAAATTCAAACATTTTGTTCCATAAGCTTTATAAGCTTCTATTAATACTTCTGTATCTGTCCCTGTTGAAAAATGATGTCCTTTTTCTTCTAAATCTTTTCTTATTTCAATATAATTATAAATCTCACCATTAAAAGTCAACCAGACTGATTCATCATTAGAACACATTGGTTGATGACCTTGAGAAGAAGTATCTAAAATAGATAAACGACGATGTCCTAAAGCTATTTGAAATAGTTGATTTCTTAAACTCTCGACTTGCTGTTTTGGGTGATAAGTTTTATTTGGAGTTTTGTATATAAATTTTTCTTGAGCGGCTGGAATTATATTTCTCCCATTACAAAATACAAACCCTTCTCCGTCAGGTCCACGATGCTTAATTATTTCCAACATCGTCATTAAATCAGTTGCAATAGCTGATTTTTGTTGCTTCAATTTAATAATTCCTGCTATTCCGCACATAAATAAGTTGGGTTTTCCTAATGAAAATCGGCTCTATTCTTCCATCATATTAATCAATTCCTTGAAAGTTGAAATCAATTCCTCTTTTTTATCCACTTCGATATTCAAACTTTCACACCTTTTCTCAAAAACTTCTAATTCTGTCATCGTTTTTAAATCTTCCATTTCAACTGCTTTCTCAGCTCTGACAGTCAAGGTTTCTAAGCGAAAATTAAGAATTTCTAAATTTTTATTTTTTACAATTGCTTTTAAATCATCAATTAGATTAGGAATCATTTTATCTGTTCTTACAACGACTTCTATCCAACTTGTTAAATTTTTAGTATCATTTTCCAAATTATCTAATGTCGAAACCACTTCGTCATAAGTTCCTCTAACTGAAATTAATCTCCGAGATATTGGTAATTCAATTGTTGTTTTTTCAAAGTTTCGTCCATCAAAGTCTAATAAATAAACAGATTTAACATCTTCAATTTCTTTAAATCCTAAAGGAATTATTGAACCAGAATAACGAATTCTATTTTCATAATAAACTCGCTGTGCTTTGTGTATATGTCCTAAGGCAACATAATCAAACAATTCCGGAAAGTCTTCAATTCCTATATTGTCAAGACTTCCGACATAAATTTTACTTTCTTTATTATCTGTTGCTTTTGAAGCAAATAAATGCCCTGTAGCAATAATTGGGACACCAAAATCAGTATAATGTTCCATCGCTGCTGCTAAATGATGGTAATGATTTTTAATTCCTTTTCGAGTTCTTTTTTCTCTATCATCAAAAGATTCACCAGCAATAGACTTCCGAATATCAGAATCTCTTAGAAAAGGAACAGCTGCAATCACAGCTTCTAAATTCTTATTTTTATCGTATAATTCGATAATCTCATCTTCAATTATTTCAGTTGCACAACCGATTATATGAACATTCAATGTTTTTAATAATTCTTTTGGTGCATTCAACATTGTAGGAGAATCATGGTTTCCGCCAATTACAATTACATGTCGACAAGTTGTAGAAATTAATTTAGTAAGGAAGTTATAATACAAGGTTCTTGCATCATTTGGGGGATTCATAGTATCAAAAATATCACCAGCAATAATTAATACTTCGATAGATTCATCAACTATTGTCTTGAAGATAAAGTCTAAAACAACTTTACTTTCTTGATGTCGATTTTGGTTTAAGAATTTTTGTCCTAAATGCCAGTCAGAAGTATGAAGGATTTTCATTTTTGGTGATTGGTGATTGGTGATTGGTGATTATTTTCTAACACCTCCTTTTACAAAGGAAAATTAGAAAATAAATCACCAATTACTGAATACTATTATATTATTTCAACAATTCCTTTAACTCAGGAAAGCGATTAGAATATGTTTTTATTTCATCTTTTGTTAATCTTTCCCCGTCTAAGAAAGGAACAATATAACAATCATCAAAACCTCGAGCGACTAATTCTCCTTGAATATCTTTTGCTGTTTGAATTTGTTTCACCAAACCAACAGTATATTTCATAAGTTCTTGATCAGCTCTTCTTTCTATCATTGCATCAGAAAACTGAGATAAAGACTTATCATCTAACATCGTTGTTAATGCTTTAATTTGAACCTTATAAGAGATTCCTTTTAGCATTTTATTATAAACAATATTTGATTTCAAAGCCATCGCATCAATAACTTGAGGTTGTGTATATTCAACCAAAATAGGAATCGTTTGCGGCTTATAAATTTTCATTTCAATTCTACGATTCAATCTTTGGCCGCCTTTAATAATAGAACCATCTGATTCTCTACTTTTAGTAATAGGATAATTTGTACCTACACCTTTTAGATAAATTCTACTTGGAGAAACACCTTGGTCAATTATATAATCCGCAATATTTTCGGCACCTTTTAAAGAGAAAAATAAATTAAAATGCACACCTGCCCCATCATTATCAATATGAGAAGTCAATTCGATATTTAGTTCAGGATATTTATTTAATAATCGAATTGCATTATTCACTTCCATCAAGGAATTCATTTCTAATGTTTCACTCGTTCCAAATTCACCAAAATATAAAGGCGCAAACTTGTAGGATTCTGTATTATTCGATGTACTTGTATTGTCAACTGGCTGGACATTCGTTTTCGCTTCTTGAAAAGCAACTAAATTCGATAATAAGCCTTCATCAATTGCGTATTGAAAAGCAATAGAATCAGCTGTAATTTTTTGTTCTTTTCGACTTCTTCTAAAGTAAGTTACATACAAGTCACGCTTTCCGTATCCATCAGGACGAGAAGAAGAGAAAAATGCTCTTAATCCATCTTTACTAATTTTGAAATAATCCTCATCAGCAGCTGAATTAATTGGCATTCCTAAGTTTTCAGCCTTTGTCCAGTTACTAATTTTATTATCAAATTTTACTGTAAAGACATCAAAACCACCAATACTTTCTAAATTATTAGAACTAAAATAAAGCGTACGACCATCAGCCGCTAAGAAAGGTGAAATTTCATCATAAGGTGTATTCACTCCAGGACCTAAATTAGCTGGTTTACTCCAATTTCCTTCCGAATCTTTTTTAGCTATATAAATATCTTTACCTCCAAATCCTCCAGGACGATCACTTGATATCAACATTACATTATTATCAAAAAAGAAAGCGTCACCTTCCCAGTCGAATGATTTCACAGGATTTGGTAATTCAAAATTGGTA
>CAZEOC010000127.1:0-9455 GCA_964513525.1 uncultured Saprospiraceae bacterium
CGAGTATTTTTCACGAAGTATGAATGAAAAAGAACGAGTAAATTGGGTAAGTTATTTATTTTCTGTTCCCTTATTCCTCTTTTGGCGGAAAGACGATTATATGAGAATTATAATCAAAATATTCGCTAAAAGTTGTAGTAATGAATAATGGTTTTTCATATTGAGTAGTTTGCAAACTTAATGCAGGAACACCTAACCAGTTACATTCTTTAAGTTGATTATATCTCGTAATCCAAGTGTGAATGCCTTGTTCACTAAATCCCCAACCAAATTCGTGTTGATTTAGTAAGTTGTTAATTAAGGAATCTGATTCGCCAATGATATACATTTTTTTTAATGGAATATTAGGTTGTTTCCAAACTGGATAAGTTTGATTTCGATTAAAAGAATTGATACAATTTTGGTATTCATTAGAATTAGGATGTAGCAATAAATAAGCGTTCCAATTAAAATGTTTCACTAAGATATAACCTAAACTCCAACCTGCAATCTCTCTTGATTTCCAGATTTCTTGATGAATATTTTCCAATTTTGTTAATTGCGAATTCGTCAAACCTGCTTTTAAACCTTCATAAGCATACAAAGTACAATGCAAACTATCTGATTTAATATTCAACTGATTTATATAAAATTGATATTCCGAAAGACTATCATTAATCATGGTTTGTTCGGCTTTTTTTCTCCAAACTGTTCCATAATATCGACTGAATTTATCAATTCTATTTTGAAAATATTCATTATCAATATCGGCTATTTTATTAATAGCATCAACTGAATTAAAATTGATATATTCATTCTCTTTAGTACTATACGGTGTGTGAATTACTTTTTTAATGACTGCTTTTTTTTGTACAATTACTGCTGTGTTTGACTTTGGTTCTTGGATGCAAGAAATAAACAATGGAAGGGTAACTACGAGCAATAATAATTTCATTTTATAAGACTTTTATTCATCATATTTAAGATAATTGTTTCCTAACTTTTTCTAAACAGTAATTTCAATTCTATTATTTTCAGGGTCTAAAATGACACTTTCATAATATCCATCGCCCGTTGTTCTGGGTTCTCCGACAACTTTAAAATTATCATTTCTAAGTTGGTTGGTTAGTGCATCGACTTTTTCTTTGCTACCAACAGAAATTGCAAAATGAATAATTCCGATATATTCTGAAATGAAGTCATTTAAGTTTTTTGGTATTGTTGGTTTATGCATTAATTCGAGCCTACAACCGCTATTAAAGGAAAGAAAATATGAGGTAAAATTTTTTGTAGGATTGTGATATTTATCTCCAGCTTTACCATCAAAATATTTTTCATAAAATGATTTCATCTTTTCTAAATCCTGTACCCAAATTGCTAAATGTTCTATTTTCATTCTGATTTGATTTTATTTTATTTGTTTTATCAAGTTATAAAATATTCGGTATTCAATTAATAAAATTGATTATGTTTAACTTGAATTAAGAATTATAAGACGATGTCGGTTCTCTGAACCTCAAAAAAACAATCCTAAATCGACACCGTTCAATAATTTATTGATTTTAAACTTGTTTAATTTTGTTTTAAATAAAATGTGTGGAATAATAACTAAGAATATGATAATCGACTTAACGCAAACTTTGCAGAATGGAATTTCTGTATTTCCAGGAACAAAAACACCAAGTTTTGAGCAAATTCATAGAATAGAAACCGATGGATTTGCGGAAATTAGAATAGATACAAGTACACATATTGGGACGCATATAGATGCGCCTTGTCATATTTTACCTAATACGAAATCATTAGATAATTTTCCAATGGAGAAGTTTATCGGAAAGGGAATGGTCATAGATTGTCGGAATGTATCGGAAATAAAATTGGATTTTTTAAAGCAATATAAAACCTCGATTGAATCGGTAGATTTTGTCTTGTTTTATTTAGGTTGGCAAGAAAAATGGTCAACTTCTCAATATTTGGATGATTTTCCTGTTTTGACGGTTGAAGCAACAGAATGGCTATTACAATTTAATTTGAAAGCAATTGGTTTTGATGCTTTTTCTGTTGATAAAATAGATAGCCTTGATTTGCCAAATCATCATTTGTTGTTGGCAGAAGAGGTTTTAATTATTGAAAACTTAACGAACTTGAATCAATTAATTGAAAAATCATTTGTGCTTAATTGTATTCCTTTGAAAATAAAAAATGCGGATGCTTCCCCAGTTCGTGCTTTTGCTGTTTTAGAATAAAGTCTAATAATAATGGAGTTATAATCTTTAAGCATATTAGCGCTCATTCTTAAAATGAAGTTGAGGTCTAAACTCGGTTTAATTCCTTAATTTGAAAGTACAAGAATACTTTAATGGTCGGTGAGTGTAATTATTGGCGAAAGCCTTTTTATTTGTATTGCCGTTTATAAATCAATTGTTTCGAAAAGATTTTTATAAAGTATTGGTTTTCAATTGATAAAAAAATGAGTTGACAATTAGGTGAATTTAACTGTGAAAAACAAAACTTAATCTTACCTATTATTCTATCGAAACATTATCTTTGACTTAATTGGAAGTATATTAAAATATCATTCAGAATCCTTTTGAAACAACTTCGATAATTATTAAAATACAATAATTCAATATGAAAATATTCACTGCGCCACAAACAAAAGAATTAGATAAGGCAACTATAATTGAACAAAATTTACAAACTACAGAATTGATGGAACGTGCTGCAAAAGCATTTACATCTTGGTTCAGTAAGCATTATGATTTTCGTCAGAAAGTGCAGGTTTTTTGTGGAATTGGCGATAATGGTGGTGATGGTTTAGCTATTGCGAGATTGTTGTACGAAAGAGATTATGATGTTACGGTTTATGTATTAAAATTCAGTGATAAGTTTACTAAGGATTTCAAAAGAAATTTGGAAAGTTTACGCTATCGAAGTGTAAAAGTGATTCATATTGAAGTTGGTGACGGATTACCTGAATTAGATACAGAAGCGATTACAATTGATGCGATTTTGGGCTCTGGTTTGTCTCGTCCTGTTGAAGGTTGGTTAGGTAGAATTATTGAGCAAGTAAATACAACGGTGAAAAATGTTATTGCTGTAGATATCGCGTCTGGACTTTTTTCGGATGAGCATACGGATAATATTACGATAATGCCAAAGGAAACTTTTTGTTTTGAGTTACCGAAGTTGGCTTTTTTCTTTCCAGAAAATTATCAACGAGTTGGAAATTGGTATGTTGATACGATAAATTCTTCCAAAAAGACGATAGATGAGACGGAAACGCCTTATTTCTATGTAACTCCAGAAATGATTTTGAATACTTATAAGCCTCGTTCAAAATTTGACCATAAAGGAACTTATGGTCGTGCATTATTGATTGCTGGAAGTAAAGGAATGATGGGTGCAGCAGTATTGGCTGGAAAGGCTTGTATGAGAAGTGGCGTTGGTTTAGCTACGATTCATGTACCTCAATGTGGTTACGCAATTGTACAAACGGCAATGCCTGAATTGATGGTAACGGTCGATGCAAATAAGAATAGTTTTTCGGAAGTACCTGATTTAGAGCGTTATAATGCGATTGGAATTGGTTGTGGTTTGGGTGAAGATGAAGCGACACAAGCGGCTTTAAAAACATTTTTGGAAACGGTAAAACATCCGTTGGTTATAGATGCGAGTGCATTGAATATTATTGCAAAAAATGGTTGGCAAAATTTAATTCCAAAGGAAAGTGTAATCACGCCACATCATGGTGAGTTTAAGCGACTTTTTGGAGAAACTTCTAATGATTTTGAACGCAATAATCTACAAAGAGAAAAGGCGAAAGAATTAGGAATATATATATTATTAAAAGGAGCACATTCTTCAATTGCTTGTCCGAATGGAAATTGTTATTTCAATTCTACAGGAAATCCAGGAATGGCTACTGGAGGAAGTGGCGATGTATTGACTGGAATTATTACAGCATTTTTAACGCAACATTATTCACCTTTGGAAGCTGCAATGTTAGGTGTTTATTTACATGGTTTCGCTGGAGATTTAGCTGCTGAAGAACATGGTTTTGAATCTATGATTGCTGGTGATATTGTGAAATATTTAGGAAAAGCATTTGCGAAGATTAACTAACAAATCTAAGTAAAAATGAAGCTACTTAAAACAACTGCTAAAAATCCTGACTTCATTGATTTAGTACGTCAATTAGATGCTTATTTAGCGGTACAAGATGGCGAAGAACATGGGTTCTATGACCAATACAATCAATTGGATGATATAAAATATGTTTTATTAGCCTATGAAAATGAATCAGTTGTTGGTTGTGGTGCTATTAAACAGTTTTCTGAAAATCGAATGGAAGTAAAACGAATGTTTGTTTTGCCAAATCAAAGAGGAAAAGGGATTGCAACAAAATTACTACTTGGATTAGAAAATTGGGCAAAAGACTTAGGGTTTACTTTTTGTATTTTGGAAACAGGAAAAAGACAACCCGAAGCCATTGCTTTATATAAAAAGAATAAGTATCAAATTTCTGAGAATTACGGACAATATAAAGGGATAGAAAACAGTGTTTGTTTTGAAAAACAATTGAGATGATAATTAGTGAGACTAATCAGAAAATTTTATCAGAAAAAGGAATTGTTTTTGTCCAAAGAGCTGATTTGATTTTATATAAAGAGATTGGAAAAGCAGGAAATTCTATTCCTAATTGGAAAGGTAGACCTTTAATCACATTGAATAAACAATTCGAAACAATAAACGAGATTTATTCAGATTGTCCGATGTTACATTTAGAAAAAAAAGCTGATAAATATAAGCTGGAACATTGGAGTTGGGTTCCAGGACCTGGACCAGGGGATTTTGAATTAGAATTTGATACGGAATCTGCTCTTATAGATTTTATTGATTCTTATTTTTTTGGTGAAAACGAATATTTTGAAGCTCGAAAAGAATACGAACATTATAGTAGAGATAGTATTAATATTGCAGAAGTGAAATCAATTTTTGAGGCTTGTTTAGATAGTTTAGAAAAGAATTTTAAACAGAAAGAAATTGATTTTTTTAGAAGACCATTTCATAAACTTCCTATAGAAAAATTCCGTTCTGATTCCTTCCTTGGAGAACATCCCGAAATACAAGTTGACTTAAATTTTTTGACTAATGAGATTCGAGGTTTAAGAAAAAAAATAGTAAAAAAGCAAGCTTATAATGCACAAGATATCCGAAATGTAGCGGATTTATTGATGGAATTGAGTATTCAACTTGATGCTGAATAAATACTCTATATTTAGAAAATAGTACTTTAAACAAAATGTAAACAGCAAAAAAATTACTACTCAAAAATTATAAAAACCCTTTTTACGCTATAAATCCTATCTTAGAAATAATACGAAATGACGTAGAATGTCCAAATCGCATTATAAATAACAAAATTATCATTTCCTTTTTCAATATACTTAACTTAGTGCAACTTGATATTAAGTCCAGGTACTTATTAATGAAAGTAGAATTAATAATGGATAAATCTCGCACAAATCGATAAACTAAATAGCTTCAAAACATGAAAACGACAAGGTTAACCTTTCAAAATAGAGATGGAATCATAATCTCTGCACGATTAGAAGAGCCAAATAATCAATATCCAATTGCATATTCAATCTTTGCACACTGTTTCACTTGTAGTAAATCTTTACGTGCGGTTAATACAATTTGTCGAGCATTGACTGATAAAGGAATTGCGGTTTTACGCTTTGATTTTACAGGTTTAGGCGAAAGCGAAGGGGATTTTGCAGATACAAATTTTTCTTCTAATGTCAGCGATTTGTTAGATGCTGCTGCTTTTTTAAAAGAAAATTATCAAGCTCCGAATATTCTAATTGGACACTCTTTAGGCGGTTCTGCGGTTTTGATGGCGGCTAAATATCTGGACGAAGTCAAAGCAATAGCAACGATTGGAAGTCCAGCAGAACCTATTCATGTTAGTGACCAATTTGGTTATCAGGTCGAAGAAATTAAAGATAAAGGTATTGCAAAAGTTACTTTGGCAGGTCGAGAATTCACTATTAAGAAACAATTTTTAGAAGATTTAGAAAAAACGGATTTATTACAAACCGTTAGAGAACTAAAACGAGCGATTTTGGTAATGCATTCTCCACACGATAAAACTGTTGGTATTGCCAACGCAAAGAAAATCTACGATGCGGCTTTTCATCCGAAATCTTTTATTTCATTAGATGGTGCAGACCATTTGTTATTGGAAAATAAACAAGATGCTGTCTATGTTGGTGAAGTAATCGCTTCTTGGGCAAGGCGATATATTACCTTACCAAAAGAAAATAAATTAAGAACAGACAAAGCCGTTATTATCAAAACAGAAGATACATTTACGACTGAAATCAGTACAGGAAAACATAATTTAACGGCTGATGAACCCGAATCTGTAGGTGGAAATGATTTTGGACCAAGTCCTTATGAATTGCTATTGGCGAGTCTGGGAGCTTGTACTGGCATGACTTTACGAATGTATGCGAATCGCAAAAAGTGGGATTTAAAAGCTGTAAAAGTTCACCTAAATCATCAGAAAGATTATGTTTCCGTTTGTCAAGATTGTATTTCAGATGAACACAAAAAAGGAGCAAAAATTGATAAATTCGAGCGCGTAATTGAGTTAGAAGGCGATTTAGACGAAAAACAGAAAACTCGATTATTGGAAATTGCTGACCGTTGTCCAGTTCATAGAACGCTTCATGGAGAAGTTGAAATTAGTACAGTTTTGAAATGAAACTTTACTGAAATGATTACTACGACTAATTTTTTTTAAAAATTCAACAAGTGACTTTTTTTAAAAAAAATGGCTTTCGCCAATGATTGTACTCACCGACCGATTAGTTTTGTTCGTTTTATTTAGCGATTATTTTAGTTGAAGAGTTGAGTAGAAAATACAAAATACTCAGCTTTTACGATAAATTAGCTACGAACTTTAAGCATATTAGCGCCAAATGATTTAAAGAAGAAGAAAGCTAAACCCACATTAATTAATCAAGCTAAATTCACATCAATTGATAATCGGTCGGTGAGTGCAATCATTGGCGAAAGCCATTTTTACGACGATTGACACAAATTGAAATTAGATTTTTCCATTATTAATTTTAATTATAAGAGAAACCAATTACATTTACGAAATACAAACCAATCATTAAAATAAATAGATTATGACTACGGATCAGTTGAAAGAGTTGAATGGAAAGTTGGACGTTTTAAAACGGTATCTTTGACGTCGCTCAACGAGAAAATAAAATAGCAGAACGACAAGAAATGTCGTTGAATCCAAATTTTTGGAATGCACCAAAAGAAGCGGAAGCAGTTTTGAAAGCAATGAAATCTGATAAATATTGGGTTGATTTGTATGAATCTGTAGCAACCAGAATTGAAGAAGTTGAAATATTACAAGAGTTTTTGCAAGAAGGAGAATCTTCTGAGGAAGAGGTGGAAACCGCTTACTCAAAAGCAAAAAACAGATTAGAAGAAGTCGAGTTCAAAGCGAGTTTGAATGAACCTGAAGATGAATTAGATTGCGTCGTTGAAATCAATAGTGGAGCAGGAGGAACAGAGAGTTGTGATTGGGTGATGATGTTGTCAAGAATGTACGAAATGTGGGTTTCAAAATCGGGACGAAAGTTAGAATTTCTGAATATTCAGCCCGATGATGTTGCTGGTTATCGAAACGTTTCATTTGAAGTGAAAGGCGATTTTGCTTATGGTTTTTTGAAAGGCGAAACTGGCGTTCATCGCTTAGTCAGAATTAGTCCATTCAATGCTCAAGGCAAGCGTCAGACTACTTTTGCTTCAGTCTTTGTTTATCCGATGGTTGATGATTCTATAGAAATTGAAATCAACCCGTCCGATGTAACAATGGAAACTTTCCGAGCGAGTGGAGCAGGAGGACAACACGTAAATAAAACAGATTCTGCGGTTCGTTTACGTCACGCTCCGACTGGAATTGCGGTAGAATGTCAAGAAGAACGTTCTCAGCATTTGAACCGAGATAAGGCGATGAAAATGTTGAAATCTCGTTTGTATCAAATTGAAATTGAGAAACGAAACGCAGCACGTGCAAAAGTCGAAGCAGGAAAACAGAAAGTAGAATGGGGTTCACAAATTAGAAACTACGTTTTGCATCCATACAAAATGGTGAAAGACGTTCGAACGGCTCACGAAACTTCACAAGCTCAAGCGGTTTTAGATGGAGATTTAGATGCTTTCTTGAAAGCTTATTTGATGAAGGGAAAAGCGTAATCAGGAGTTAGAAGTCAGACCGCTTTGCTGTCAGACCGTCTTTGACTGTCAGAAAATTGAAAATTTTCTAATAAAAAACTGTAAGTGCAAATATTGCGCTTACAGTTTTTTAATTTTTTCCTAATTCCTAATTCCTTCCGATAAAAATCGAAATGTCGCTATCGTTCCATAATTCCTAATAATTAGATTACTATAAAAAATGTTAGTATAAAATTGTTTATGAATAGTATTACTACTATTTTTACTATTAATAAATAATAATAACATAAACACTTCGATAAATTGGTAATACAAATAAAAGTAAGTGAAAAGGTCTTTTTAAAAGACCCGGAATCTTCGAAATTGGGCAAAAAGATAATAACAGGTAGTGTAACATTAATAGATGAATTGGGTTTAGAACACTTCAATTTCAAGAAGTTAGCGGAAGAAATTGGTTCTACGGAAGCATCTATTTATCGTTATTTTGAGAATAAACATAATTTATTGATTTATCTGATTTCATGGTATTGGAGTTGGATAGAATATCAAGTATTATTTAGTACGAATAATATAAAATCTGCAATGGAGAAAATTGAAATCTCTGTGAATGTATTATCTCAACCAGTAAAATTTGACCCAACTTTCCTACATATTGATGAAGAAGCCTTGTATCGAGTGGTAATTTCTGAATCTGCAAAAGCATATTTAACAAAAGAAGTTGATGCAGATAATAAAGAAGGTTATTTTGCGACTTATAAACGGTTATGTAATTTGATTGCAGGTTTTGTTTCTGAAATAAGTCCTGATTATCCTTATCCAAATGCTTTGATTTCGACAATGATGGAAGCGACACATAATCAACGGTTTTTTGCGCAACATTTACCTCGTTTGACAGAAATAAAAAAAGGAAATGAAGCAGAAGTGAAAGTTTTTTTAGTTGATTTAATTAAGAGAGCGTTAACATAAAAAATTCATTTTCAAATAGTTATCATCATCTATTAAATTAGGATGCTTTTAACTTATAAAAATAAATGAAAGTTCGTGGAACTTTTTCATACAAAAGCTATTTAATTAGGGAAATAACTTATATATTTGCACTCGCTAAGCCAAAAGGGGTTTAGTATTTTAGAAAAAGTTTGTTTAAAAAAGTATCTTGATCACGTAGCTCAGTTGGTAGAGCACTTGACTTTTAATCAAGGGGTCCTGGG
>CAZEOC010000128.1:0-9439 GCA_964513525.1 uncultured Saprospiraceae bacterium
GAGTAATTGATACACCGATTGCAGAATTAGGTTTTGCAGGTATTGGTGTTGGAGCTGCAATGAATGGTTTACGTCCAATCGTTGAGTTTATGACTTGGAACTTTGCAATTTTAGCATTTGACCAAATCGTAAATCATGCAACAAAATTTTACAATATGTCAGCTGGACAATTTTCTTGTCCTATGGTATTTCGTGGTCCTTCTGGAGCTGCAGGTCAATTAGGTCAACAGCATTCTCAAGCATTTGAGAGTTGGATGGCAAATACTCCAGGTTTGAAAGTTGTTTCTTCTACGACTCCTTATGATGCAAAAGGATTGATGAAATCTGCAATTCGTGATAACGATGTAGTTTGTTTCATGGAATCTGAAATGATGTACGGAGATGTTGGAGAAGTTCCTGAAGAGGAATACTTAATTCCAATTGGAAAAGCAGCTGTAAAAAGAGAAGGAACTGATGTAACTATCGTTGCTTATAATAAAATGATGAAAGTTGCTCATGCAGCAGCAGATGAATTAGCAAAAGAAGGAATCTCTGCTGAGGTTATTGATTTAAGAACAATTCGTCCTTTAGACCATGCGACTATCATCGAATCAGTAAAGAAAACTAATCGTATTGTTGTAATTGATGAATCTTGGCCGTTCGGTGGTGTTTCTGCTGAGGTAGGTTTTGAGATTCAAAAATATGCTTTTGATTATTTGGATGCACCTGTTTTACGTATTAATGGAGCAGATACACCAATGCCTTACGCACCAACGTTAGTTGATGCTTATATGCCAAATCCTGAGCGTGTAATCAAAGCAGTAAAAAGAGTTATGTATAAATAATAATTGGACAATATTTTATTGACAATTAGGAAGGCTTCTCCGTTTTTATACAGAGAAGCCTTTTATATTTCAAACCTCATTGATTTAGAGAAAAAGAAAATTATTATGGAACAAGCTAATACTAAATATTTCGGTTCTTTTGTAGAAAGAAACTTCAAATTGATTAAACTTACTTTCTCTAAAGCTTTTAAAAAAGCTGGTATTGATATCACTCCAGAACAGTGGGTAATCGTAGATTTACTGCATAAAGACGATGGTGTAAGTCAAAATGATTTAGCTAATAAAAGTGGCAAAGATGCTCCAACGGTTTCTCGTATAATTGATATTTTAGAACGTAAAAATTTAATCGTACGAAGAAATGTTACTGGAGATAGAAGAAAATATCATATTTTCTTAACTGAAGATGGAAAGCAAGTTCATGAAAAACTTTTACCAATAGTAAAAAATTTAAGGCTTCAAGGTTGGGAAGATTTAACAGATGAAGACTATGAGACTTTCTTAAGAATTATGAATCAGATTTATACAAATTTCAAAAAGCCAAGAAATTAAAAATATTAATCATGCAAAAATTAAGTGCAAAGCAGATAGTAGTTGGTGTATTAGGAATAATCGCTATCATAATGGGATTGTTTAAAAATGCTGATACTGAAAACGTTGGCGAAAATAATTCTAATAAAGAAAATCAAGAAATAGTCGATTTTAATTCAAATTCTGATAAAGAAACAGATACGAATAAACCAGGACAAGTTACAGATAATACAGATGCTGGAAATCAGAGATTGACTTATGATGGAAAAGATTTGATTTTAACTCGTCATGCTAAATGTAGAATGAACTGTCGTGAAATTTCAAAAGCAGAAGTTAAAGAAGTGATTAGAGAAGGAGTGGAGAATAAACGAAAATCAAATCCAAATGATTCTCGTTGTCCAACTATTGCTTTAGAAGATTGGACAGAAGATGGTCAAAGAGTCAGAATTATTGTTGCAGATTGTGATAATGTCGCAAAATTAGTAACTGTAATAGATTTAGAAAATGAATATCAATGCGATTGTAAATAATAGGAGAGGAGTAACTCATTTTTTTGGATGAATAATTTCAGCAGTTCTTTTTCCATCAGAAAAATGAGTTTCTATTATGTCTCCCTTTGCTAAATCGTCTTTAGATTTGATGATTTGACCATTTTTAGTCGTCATGGTAAATCCTCTTTTCAATACTTGTTCTGGACTTAACAATTGAATTGTTTTCGCAATCAATTTTAATTCATTCTTCTGATTTCTTATAGTGCTTTTAATTGTTTTTGGTAATTCTTGCTCAATATAAGTCAACATTCTATTTGCATTTTCTAATTTAGATTTAGATAGATATTTCATTTCATTTTCTAAACTTTCAATTTCTTGTTTTTTCTCTTGAATAACTTGATTTACCTTTTGATTTAGATTAAGTTCAATATTTGAAATTCCAATTTCGAAATTTAAGAATTGTTCTATTAAAAATGTAGCAACTGCAGTTGGTGTTTTTAATGAAGTATGTGCAACCAAATCAGCAACGCACTCATCTACATCATGTCCAATTCCTGTTAAAACAGGTAAAGAACTATTCGAAATCAAACGACATATTTTTAAACTATCAAATCCAGATAAATCTAATTTAGAGCCGCCACCTCGAATGATGACAATCGCATCAAATTTTGATTGTTGTAATTCAATATTATTCAAAGCGGCTGACACTTCTTTCTCTACAAATTGACCTTGCATTCCAGCTTTGAATAATTGATATTTGAATTGGTAATTGTATTGATTATTTAATAATTCTTCCATGAAATCTTGAAAACCAGCAGCTTTTTCAGAAGAGATTATTGCAATGTTTTGAGGAATTTTATTCAATGAAATTAATCCATTTTTATCTAATAAATTTTCTTTTTTTAATTGCTTAATCGTTTGTTGACGTTGCATTTGCATTTGTCCCAAAGTATAAGCAGGGTCAATGTTTTCAATGACAAGTTTAAGCCCGTATCGTTCACTAAAATCAACTCTAACTTCTATTAAAACCTCAATTCCGGATTGAAGCACATTTTTGAAATTTGTGCCTAATTTCTTTTTTAATCTATAATAAGTGCTTGACCAAAGTACAGCTTGAGATTGTGCGACAACTTGTTTTGTAACGGAATCTTTCTCAATTAAATCTATATAAAAATTTCCTCTTGATTGACCAATTTGCATGATTTCGCAAGTCACCCAAATTTTATCAGGTAAGTTTGCGATTACAACTCGCTTCAAAAATTGATTTAATTCTAATAAAGAGTGCTTCATGAATCAAGATTACTTTTCCTCTTCGTAATATATTTTATAAAATTTTCGTCCGTCTTCCTCTCGTCCTTTTTGTATTAATGATTTATCACCATGAATATAAACAGAAAAATTTCTATCTAATTTTAAGACACTTTTAAAATTCTTAGCTTGAGATTTGACCGCTTGACTCGAAATTTCAAAATTTTCAACAGGCTCAAATGTGCCTTCATCTTCTGCATTTGTTTTGAAATCTTTAAAGGACTGACGTAAGTTCGCATCTTCAAAGATAACTTCCTCAAAATCATCTTGTTGGAAATTTTCATTCGTTTTGAAATAGCTAATTGTCTTATTTAATAAATCAATTTTTTCAGTTTTTTCTAATTCTAAAGGAGCTTGTTCTGTTAAAAACTCTTTAGTTAAATTCAATACAGATTTCGTATGATAAAACTCATCACTCAAAGGTTGCAATTGCAAAAAGTCATTCACCCAATATTGTGCATCACTTTGTTTATTTACATTATCAATTACCAAAACTCTATATCCAACTTCCTCTTCAATATTAAAAATCAAACAACCTTTATCCATCTTTTTGATTTCGAAACCAAAATCGTGTTCAATTTTATATTGATTTTCTGTTGCTTTCATTTTAATAAAAGGCACATTATTTTCAGATTTAAAAATCCCAATAACTTGCATCATTTCATCACCTAAAACTACATCATCTAACAAAATCACATTCAATTCACCAGCTTTTACTTTTGGGTGATTAGAATTTTCATAAAGTAATTTTGCTATTGATTTTGAGTAATCAATAAAAGCATTATTATCTTCAAATATTGTTTTAGCAATTTCGTAAATATCATTTCGCTCTAAATCAATAGGATGAGAGAAGTTATAAAAATCTATAGGTTTAAAAGCTGTTAATAAATACTTTAAAAAATATTCCACAGTTTCTCCTTCTACATGAGTTGTATTGTCTGATAATAATAAATGTTCTTCTTCACGCATTGGATTTCCAACATGATGCGTAATCAACTTTTCTATTCTAACTTCACTAAAATCTAATGTTACCATATATATAAATTACTTCATTTTAACTTAAAAAACTGCAATTCTATTGAGTAAAGCAAATCTAAGTAATTAATCACTTAATTTTTATAAATAATTGATTTTGCATAAACCAACTTATGTTCAAGTCCTTAAATAATGGGAGAGGAGTTGGTGTAATTAAATTATGTATACTTTGAGAATTTATAATAACTTAAAAATAACTCAAATTCCCATATTTAGAATCTTATATTTAATCCCAAATATGGAACTCCTAAATATTGTGTTAGGATCAATCCTAAATATTTGTAAATAAAGTGAAGCGTCACTTTTAGCAAGAAAAAAATCACAACACAATATTTTCCTATAATTTATATTATGTTAAATAGAGTTGATTAAATAATAGAGAAACGATTTTCACCGCTTCTCTATTAAATATTTTGTTTTGAAATAAATTATCTTTTAAATAATTCTTCTGTAGATGGATGACCAGCATATGGAGCATCTATACTTTCTTTAGCGTCTACTTTAGCTAAACGATCTTTAAATTCTTTAGTAATATCTAAACGATCAGCTTGAGCGTATAATTCTTTTAATGCAATTATCGTAGAACGATCTGAAGGATTAATTTTTTCAGATTTCATGAAATATGGATGTGCTTTTGATACATAAGTTTTAAATTCTTTTGTATAAGCTTCATATTCTTTTTTCTGATTTAATTTTAATTCAGAACGTAATTTAGCATAACGTACTGCTTCATTGTAATATAATGCACCTAAAGAATAAATTACATCCATATATTCAGCATCCTTTTCAATTGCTGTTTGATAATATTTTTCAGCCTTACCCATTAAAGTTGCTCTTTCTTCATCCGTTTTAGCATCTTTAATTAAGTTATCATAAGTATTACCTAATACAGAATATAATGATTTGTTTTCAGGATCTTTCTCGATAGCAATTTTTAAATTTTCTTCTAATTCAGCAGTTTTACCAGCTTTCAAGAAATAGTTAATTTCACTATACAATAATTCTTGATTCTCAGGATGAGCACTTCTACCCTCTTTTAAGAAAGCTAAAGCTTTTTCTTCATTAGTGTCAATATAAGATTTGTATAAACCATTATAAACAGCTGAAGTTTTCTTTCCATTCTCTAACATTTTTTCAAACATAGCAGCCGCTTCTGCATTTTTCCCTGCCAATGTTGCTAAAAATGCTGTAGCTTCAACATGAGAAGCATATTTATCAATTTGTTTACCTTCTGCATCAAGCTCAATCCCACCTAAAGGATCTGCAGTCTTATCAACAGGCAATACCAAATCTCTAATTGTTAGAACTTTATTGTAATCTTCATAAGCAGCTCCATAATCTTTTAATTCATATTGAGCAGCTCCTCTGTTCCAAAATTCAAACGCTATTGTTTGTAAATTTTTAGCAGCTGATTTTTTTACAAAGCTTTTTGATAATTCATGACTCATTGCTGTTTTATTCGCTTCGAAAGCTTCTTTTAAAGCCTCTGTATATTTTGTTTTTGTAGCATCATTTTTAGCTAATTCAACATAAATATTTCCTTTATTTAACCAAGCTGTTGGTTGTTTTTTGGCTGCGATAGCATCAACTTTAGATATAGCAAAATCAATTTTTTCTTTTGCTTCCTCTAACTTTTCAACACTTTGGCTACTATTATAACTAACATAAAGTGAATTTGCTTTTCGGGCAGCTTTGTAAGGATCTTCCTGTGCAAAAGTTGCAGTTACTGAAAAAGTTAGTAAGGCAACTGTAAATCCTAATGCAATTTTTTTGATGTTCATAATTTAATTTAATTGTTGTTTTAAAATTTGTTTGTTGTGAGTAGAAGCGAACAAGACACTTCTACCTTTTCGACAGCTTATTCGCCATCAGTAACATCATTTAAGTTATTATTAACGTTTTCTGATTCCTCAGTTTTTTCAATTTGGTCTCCATTTTCATCAGTCAAAATTTCTTCAACTTCTTCATCTCCAGGAATTAAAGCAACATCTGCAATTGAATCTTTTGAGTCAATTCTGATAACTTTCACCCCTTGAGTTGCTCTTCCGAGCAATGGTAAATTTGAAGATTTTGTTCTAATTACAACACCTGACTTATTAATAATCATTAAATCATCGGTGTCCAAAACGGCTTTTGCAGCAACGACATTGCCCGTCTTTTCTGTAATTTGCATTATCTTAACACCTTTTCCTCCTCTACTGGCTAATCTAAATTCTTCTAATTTAGTTTGCTTACCATTTCCATTAGCAGAAACAACTAAAATATTACGTTCCTCTAACTCTGGATTTGTAACAATCATGCCAACTGCATAATTTCCATTAACCATTAAGATTCCTCTAACACCTGCAGCAGTTCTTCCCATTGGACGAACATTGCTCTCCATGAAGTGTACTACACGACCATGATGCGAAGCAATTAATACATGAGAATTACCATCAGATAATTTTGCTTCTAATAGCGTATCATTCTCTCTGATTGTTATGGCATTAATACCATTTGAACGTGGTCGAGAGAAAGCTCTTACATCCGTTTTCTTAACGATTCCGTTACGAGTACAGAAGATGATAAAGTTATTATCTAAAAATTCTTCATCATTCAAGTCTTTTATGACGATATAAGCTTTTATTTTATCATCTTTTGGTAACTCAATAATGTTCTGAATCACCCTTCCTCCAGCGTTTTTAGTAGCTTCTGGGATTTCATAAACTCTCAACCAATGACATCGACCTTTTTCACTAAAAAGCAATAGATAATTATGTACATTAGCAACGAACATATGTTCTATAAAATCTTCATTTCGAGTCTTGCTACCTTGTGCACCTCTTCCTCCTCTATTCTGAGCTCTGTATTCATCCGTTTTGGTACGTTTGATATAACCTAAATGAGAAATTGTAACTACAACTTCATCATTTGCAATCATATCTTCAATACGAATTTCTCCCTCTGCAAAAGTTATATCAGTACGGCGTTCATCTCCGAATCTTTCCTTAATTTCATTTAACTCATCTTTAACAATTTCGTATTGTAATGTATCACTTGCCAAAATTGCTTTAAGATTATCAATAATTGCTTGTAACTCATCGAATTCTGCTTTGATTTTATCTCTTTCCAAACCAGTTAAACGCTGCAAACGCATATCTAAGATAGCTTTTGCTTGTAATTCCGAGAGTGTTACATTAGCACCTTTTGCAAAATCACCTGCCATTAAACCTCTTTTGGCAGTTTCCCCATCTTTAGATGCACGGATTAAAGCAATTACTTCATCTAAATAATCTAAAGCAATCATCAAACCTTGTAAAATATGAGCTCTTGCTTCAGCTTTCTTTAATTCATATTTAGTTCTTCTTTGAACAACTTCAATTCTGAACTTAACAAACTCATTAATAATCTGCTTTAAGTTTAATAAACGAGGACGTCCATTTACTAAAGCAATATTATTAACACCATAAGAAGTTTGTAAAGGTGTATATTTATATAGTTTACTTAAAACTACATTTGCATTATAATCTCTTTTAACATCAATGACAATTCGTAAACCGTTTCTATCAGATTCGTCTCTCAAATCAGATATTCCTTCTATTCTTTTGTCATTTACCAAGTCCGCCATCTTTATAATTAAAGAAGCTTTATTTACTTGGAATGGAATTTCATTAATAACAATAGTTTCTCTACCAGAAGAAGATGTTTCAATTTCAGCTTTTCCACGAACCACTACTCTACCTCGACCAGTTTCAAAAGCTTCTTTTACACCTTCAACGCCATAAATGATACCTCCGGTTGGGAAGTCAGGCGCTTTAATGTGCTCCATTAAACCTTCTGTATCAATTTCAGGGTTATCGATAAAAGCATTAATTCCATTAATTACTTCTGTTAAGTTATGAGGCAACATATTAGTCGCCATACCTACAGCAATACCAGTTGCTCCATTTACTAATAAATTTGGAATACGAGCAGGTAAAACAGTAGGTTCTTTAAGAGAATCATCAAAATTAAGTCTAAAATCAACTGTATCTTTATCTATATCTGATAGAATATCATCGCTAATTCTTTGTAATCTTGCTTCTGTATAACGCATTGCTGCTGGAGAATCACCGTCCATTGAACCGAAGTTTCCTTGTCCATCAACTAATGGATAACGTAAAGACCAACTCTGAGCCATACGTACCATCGCATCATAAACAGAAGTATCACCATGAGGATGATATTTACCTAAAACTTCTCCAACAATTCTTGCAGATTTCTTATGTGCTTTATTGTAAGTTAAACTTAAACCTGACATACCATATAAAACTCTACGGTGCACAGGTTTTAATCCATCTCTGACATCGGGTAAAGCCCTTGAAACTATTACTGACATTGAATAGTCAATATAAGCGGACTTCATCTCTTTTGTAATATCAATAGGAATAATTTTTTCTCCTACATTCATAAATTTATCTGTATTAATGAAAAAGATTGGTTCAAAATAAAATTTTATAACCGCTCTTTATAATTGTTCAAAACCTTGCAAAAATACGAAAATTCAATGTAAACCTAATGTTTCATAAAGGGTTCATTTGGATTAATTTTTGTTTTTATAAGTGAATTGACATACGATTTACATTTATTATGTATATAAATTACTTATAAATTATTTTTAATAAATAGATTGAATAATTATTAAAATTTATTTATATTTCATTGTCACAAATTTAGAATACTATTATTTTAATAGCCACTTTTTTATTATAAATACCACAAATGAATCAAACGATTTTAAAACTATTTCCTTCAATATTAATTATAATAATCACTTTATTATTTTTCAATTATTGCTATTCAAAAGAGCAACAAATAAATCATAGCTTCATAAATAATGACTCAGATATAATTGATGTTACTTTTTATGATTTAGCTCTTGATATTGATATAAAAACTAAGCAAATAGATGCAGAAGCTATTTGTCATTTTACGGTTTTATCACCTCAGGATACTTTCTATTTAGACCTTCATCAACAACTAAAAGTAAGTAGTGTGACTGATGGATTTCAACGATTGAATTTCTTTCAGAAAAATAATAAATTAGGTTTTTCATTTAGAAAGCAACCTAATTTAAATGAGTCAAAAAAAGTTAAAATTACATATTCTGGAACTCCAGCAAAACTAACTGGAGTTGGAGTCGAAAAGGGTGTAATATTTGGATCTAACAAAAGGAAAGAACCTGTAATAGCAACACTTTAAACACCTTGCCTATCTCATTATGGGTTTCCTTGT
>CAZEOC010000129.1:0-9412 GCA_964513525.1 uncultured Saprospiraceae bacterium
ATTTTACAAAACTTTAAAAGTTGTTCTACGATTTGCTTGATGTTCCGTTTTTGTACAATTATCGCATTTACATTTAACTGTAGGCGAACTTTCTCCAAACCCTTTTGCTTTTAATCTTTTAGCATCAATTCCTTTTGAAATCAAATAAGTAACAACAAATTCTGCTCGTTTTTGAGATAAATTTTGATTGTACGATTCACTTCCTCTACAATCAGTATGAGCAGAAAGTTGTATAGAAATTTCAGGGTTTTGATTCAATAAATTAGCTAATTCCTGTAAAACTGGCAGTGAATTTTGCTGAACACTGGCTTTATTATAATCATAATAAACATTGTCCAAATTGATTTCAACATTTTTATAAATCTTATCTAAAATCACTTCATATTCTAAAGTATTATTAGTTGAGGTTTTTAATTTCTCAGTAATTTCGCTCTCATTGATAGTTAAAGTTGTACTGAAATAACCTGCTTTAGAAAATTGAAATTGGTAATTAGTAGCATTTTTTTCTTCAATTTCTATTGAACCGTCATTAACATAAGTAATCCTTAAATCGCTATTATCTTCCTTAATACTCACTCCTGTAAGTATTGTTTTACCAATGATTTTTGAAGATGGATTATTAGCTATTTCATAACTATGTTCTTTGGTGTAAATTCTAATTTTAAAACCTGAATTAGAAATCATTTCTGGTATTTCTGCTATTTCTACTATCGTTGATATTTCTTCCTCAATAGGTTCATCAACTAAACGTTTATCAGAATTTTCTTCCGTAAAATAAGATTGGATAAAAGTCGGTAAACCAAATCGAGCGATTTTTGCGCCAAGTGGAATTGATTTAGAATTAATAGAACATTCTTCTCCTTTTCTATTTGGTTTTTCAATCGCAGCTAAATATCGACTATTATAAATTTGATAATAAATCTTTCCATTTGGTGCTAATTGCAATGCTCCAGCATTATTTCCATCGCCTTTTCTAAGTATGAATTTCGATTCTTGCAGATTTTTTAATCTTAAATTATATTGTGCAATTTCACCATCAAAAAAAGTGGAAGTATAAAGATATTTCCCTTTTGGTGAAAATTCTATACCGTATGGTTTACCCTTTAATACAGGAATAGATTTTGGATTAGTTACTTTTCCATTGCTATTATCAAAATCAAATAATTCGAATTTTTTATCATCATGCAAAGCAATTGCTAATTTGTCGCCATTTGGAGAAGCTTTCAAATAACCGATACTATTATCCAATTCTCCTTTGTGAATTGAACCCGTTTTAGATATGATTGGCGTTTTACCAATTCCATCTTTTGTAATTAGAAAAGCATAAAAAGCATTGGAATTCCATTGATGTGTTAATATCCAAATATCTTCACCATTTTGATGTACAACTCCAGTTACTTTTTCAGTAGCATCAGATAATAATAGATTGTGTTTTTCGACTACTTCACAAGCTCCGTTATTGGCTGTGATGTCTACTATTGCGTACTCTAAGCCTTCCAAGCCTTTTTCCATTGCATCTACAGAAAATACATAATATAAGGATTTACTCCTTGGTTTTGCAACGATGATTCCTGATTGTGTGGAAGAAGGATTTCCATGCAAATCATTTCCTCCTTTAATAATTTCATGCTTTTTATTCCATATAGAAATTCCATCAGTATAAAGCAATAAATTACCATTTGCGTCGGAAATAGAAGAACATCCTTCGAAAGTATTCATTGCTCCATTTTTTAGTAATTTAGGTTGCTTCTCATTGAAATCTAAACCTAAATTTTTACCGAAATACCAAAAATTTCCTTCTTGTTGAGCGGATAAATTGAATGTAGAAAGTGTTAGAAACGTTATCAATAGTATGTTTAATTTGTTCATGTTTTTAGATTCAATTAGAATTAATTAATATTGTTTTTTGCGAGAAATAGTAAAAATAAATATAAGATTAATAGTTTTTTAAACCAAATTCTTAAATCTTATACCCATTTTTGTGAATAGTAAAAATTACCGAAAGTTATTTATGTTTTTTATAAAAATGGCTTACGCCAAATAATTGCGCTCACCAATCTTTTAATATTGTACGCAATAGAAAGTTAATGAATTAGAACAATTTTATTTGGTTAATTCATTTAAAATAGTAACGCTAATATGCTTTAACAAAGCTGCTTCATTGAGTTTTGATTTGCGAAAGTACAGTCAACTAACGACTCAAAGTTGAATGTCGTCATTAAGAAGTTTATTTGTCGTTCGGCGACTTTTTGTTCGCCAGTCAACTACAATTTGTAATAGATGACTGGCGAACAAAAAAGTCGCCAGTCATCATATAAAACCTTAAGTTGACGACATTCGACTCAAATATATCAGTTGACTTGCTAAAAATCAGATTGTTGTTTATCTTATTTCGTTGAAGATATGCAAATAAAAAAATAGCAATACTATTTTCAAAAGGCTGAGTAAATCCGTGTAATTCTGTGGTGAATAAACAGTTTACCAAGTAAAAAAAGTGATTAATGATATGAAAGGAAAGTTAACAATTGAAGCTTTGAATTTAAGTGTTCAGAAGGAAGAAATAGAAACAATAATTGTTGGTTTTACGGACCATTATGGTCGATTAGTTGGCAAACGCTTCGATGCAGAATTCTTTTTAGAATCTGTTTTTGAATCTGGAACACACGCTTGTAACTATCTATTAACAACAGATATAGAAATGAATCCGATTGAAGGATATCAATTTGCCAACTGGAAATTAGGTTATGGTGATTTTCATTTGATTCCAGACTTGAATACTTTAAGAATTGCAGATTGGTTAGAAAAAACAGTTTTAGTTTTTTGTAATTTAGAATCTGAAGCAACGCATAAAAGGTTAACAATTGCACCACGGTCTATTTTATTAAATCAAATTGAAAAGCTTAAAGAATTTGATTTTGATTGTTTTGCGGCATCTGAATTAGAATATTATTTATTCGAAGATGATTATAGAACAGCGAATCAAAAACATTATCAAGATATAAAATCTGTTGGTTGGTATTTGGAAGATTATCATATTTTGCAAGGTAGCAGAACGGAGTTTTTTACTGCTGCCGCTCGTCGACATTTGAAAAATTCAGCTGTTCCAATTGAAAACTCAAAAGGAGAATGGGGAACGGGACAACATGAAATAAATGTCAGATATTCTGAGATTTTAGAAATGGCTGATAGACATATTGTTTTTAAGCAGTGTTTGAAAGAATTGGCAGATAAACTAAATCTTTCTGTTACATTTATGGCTAAATACGATGAGCATCAAGCTGGTTCAAGTTGTCATTTACACTTGAGTTTATATCGAAATGGGAAAAATGCTTTTGTCGGTAACCAAGATTATGGAAAGTTTCAAGCTTCTGATATATTTCGTTGGTTTTTAGGCGGTTGGATTGCTAAAGTATCTGAAATTATGCCTTTTTATGCACCAACGATTAATGCATACAAAAGATATATTGATGGTTCTTGGGCGCCAACTCGATTGGCTTGGAGTTACGATAATCGAACTGCTGGATTTAGAGTCGTTGGAAAAGGAGAAAGTTTGAGAATTGAATGTCGAATTCCTGGAGCAGATTGTAATCCATATTTAGCATTTGCGGCTTCTTTGGCTTGTGGTTTATATGGAATTAAACATAAAATTGAGCCACCAGAAATATTTGAAGGCGATGTTTATGCAGCTAAAGAATTGACGGAAGTTCCAAAAACATTAAATGATGCAATTACATTATTTGAACAAAGTGACTTTGTTGAAACTGTATTTGGAAAAGCTGTTAAAGCTCATTATTTACACCATTTTAAATCGGAACAAGCTGCATACGATAAGGCAGTAACGGATTGGGAACGCAAACGATATTTTGAGCAGATATAAGGAATTTTACTTGCAGAAGTATTAATTTGTCATTGTCAAAGCAAAACTGTTTGTCAGAATTTTAAAATCAACCAAATTATGTGGAAAGTAATTGTTAATCCGACATCAGGTTCGGGCAAAGCTGCAAAGAAGTGGAAAGTCATAGAAAGAAAATTAAAAGCAGCTGGAATTGAGTTTGAACTTGCTTTCACAAAGCATAAAGGACATGCTATAGTTTTATCAAAGAATGCAATTGAAGCTGGATTTCGAAAAATAATTGTGGTAGGTGGCGATGGGACAAATCACGAAGTGATGAATGGCATTTTGCAGCAAAAAGTAGTTGAAAGTACTGCTATTACACAATGTTTGTTTCCTGTTGGTACAGGAAATGATTGGATAAGAACGCATAAATTACCAAGAAAAGTTGATTTAATTATTAAAAATATTCAAGCAAACAAAACGAAACTACAAGACATAGGAAAAGTTAGTTTTCAGAATGAAAATGGGAGAGGAGAACGGTATTTTATGAATGTTGCAGGTTTGGCTTATGATGCTTTTATAGCAAAGAAATCAAATGAAAACCCAAATTTCACAAGGAATAAATTTTTCTATTTTTATTTAGTATTAAGATGTTTATTTCAATATAAACCTCAAAGAGTAAGAATAGAATTCGATGAGCAAACCGTTGATAATCAATATTATACAATCAATATTGGAATTTGTAAATATAATGGAGGTGGAATGCGTTTAGTGCCTCAAGCAATTCCTGATGATGGATTATTTGCTTTGACTACAGTTGGAAATATGTCAATACTTGGTGTAATTGCTTCTACACCTTATTTGTATAATGGAAAAATAGGAAAACATAGAAAAGGATTTACAACTCAAGCAAAAGAAATTAATATTGATAGTTTAGACAAGGAAAAAGTCATGTTAGAATTAGATGGAGAATATCTTGGCGTTTCACCAATACAATTTGAATTATTGCCTAAAGCCTTCCGATTTGTTGGATAAAGGATGATTAAATGTTAATTTTTGAGAATATCAAAGATAGATAAGCAGCGGAATTAGAACTGCGACGTTTATTAAAGTTGATTATAAAAACTGGCTATTTTAATTCTACAAATTGACGGTAATATGTTATAGAAATTTTAAATAAACTGAATCTGTTTACCTATATTTGTCCATGCTACACAGCATATATTATGAAACCTTAAAATTTGTCATCATGACAGCAACATTAACTTACACTTTGATTTTAGGTGTTATTTATGCAGGACGAACAGCTTACAAGCATATCGTTCAAGAAAGAAACACTTATTAATCAATTTTATCAAAATTGTATTAAGTTTATAAAAATCACGGAGCCTCACACTTCGTGATTTTTTAATTTATATAACTCATTAAGGAAATATTTTCCATTAAAATTATTTTTCTCTTAATCTATTCACATACAGGAATTTATTGATAAAGTCAAGTTTTTTTTCTCAAAATTGTAACTTTCTTTAGTAAAAGTCCGTATTTATTTATCTAAGGGACAAATTACCATCATAAAAACTGTTATGAGACAATTAAAGATAACCAACAAGATTACAAAGAGAGAAAGTCTTGCATTAGATAAGTATTTGAATGATATTGGAAAGATTCCAATGTTAGATGCAGATGAGGAAGCAGACTTAGCCAGAAAAATCAAAGCTGGCGATGCGGATGCTTTAGAAAAATTGACAAGTTCTAATCTAAGATTTGTAGTTTCTGTTGCTAAACAATACCAAAATCAAGGCTTATCCTTAAGTGATTTAATAAATGAAGGAAATGTTGGCTTGATGAAAGCGGCTAAACGATTCGATGAAACTCGTGGATTTAAATTTATTTCTTACGCCGTTTGGTGGATTCGTCAATCTATTTTACAAGCAATTGTAGAATATTCAAGGATTGTACGATTGCCATTAAATAAAGTAGGTTCTTACAATAAAGTAAATGAAGCCTTTATCTCATTTGTACAAAAATTTGAGCGAGAGCCAACACATGAAGAGTTAGCAGAATTATTAGATGTTGCTCCAAAGGAAATCGTGAATATGCTAAAAGGTGGCGGTAGACACTTGTCAACTGATGCACCAATTGGTTCAGAAGAAGGTTCTGCAACGATGTTAGACTTGATGAACTTTGATATTGGAATGAATCCGGATAAAGATATTATGGCGGAATCATTGATAGAAGAAGTACAAGAAGGTTTGCAAATCTTATCTCCTCGTGAAGTAGAAGTGTTAAGTGCTTATTACGGATTGTCGGGTAGAAAATCATTGACTTTAGAGGAAATAGGGGAAATGTACAATTTGACAAGAGAACGTGTTCGTCAGATAAAAGAAAGAGCAATTAGAAGATTAAGAAAGTCATATAATAGAAATGATTTGAAATCATATATGGGAATGTAAATCATTCTCTAAATAGAAAAATATAGGTTTTCGTCCTAATGAATCCGTTCTTAAAAGGAACGGATTTTTTTATTCATATTAATAACGAACGATTTTGAATTATTTAGCACATGCTTTTTTATCTTTTGGAGATGAAAAAATACTGGTTGGCAATCTTCTTGGGGATTTTATAAAAGGTCGGAAAAATTTAGAAAATCTACCTTCGGACATACAGCGAGGTATTATTTTACATCGTAAAATTGATGCTTTCACAGACAATCATGAAATCGTCAAACAAAGTATAAAAAGATTAAAGCCAAGTCAAAAAAGATATTCACCAGTCGTTTCTGATATTTTCTATGATTACTTTCTATCTAATAACTGGAATAAATATACAAATGTAGAAATTCAAGATTTTGCGAATCAGACTTATACTTTCTTAGAGAATAATTATTCATACATGTTGGAACGACCTTTAAGAATTTATAAAAAAATGATTGCCGCTAATTGGTTGGTGGATTATAAAAGTTATGAAAAAATAGAATTTGTAATGGATAAGTTAGCAAGTAGAATTACTAATCCAAATAATTTTCAAAATGCGATTCATGATTTAAAAGAACATGAAGTTGCTTTGAATGAAGATTTTAATCATTTCTTTCCAGAATTATTAGCGTATGCTAAGACGGAATATGATATTTTAATTGATAATTGATAATTGATAATTCAGAAATACTAAAAAATAAAAAGCTCAATGAACAAAACAGTCATTGAGCTTTTTACTTTTAGTATCCAGTATCCAGTATCCAGTATCCAGTATCCAGATTAAAAAGTAGGACAAATAATACTTTCGTTTTCATAACTTCCGACATACATCATTGATAACTCTAATGCACCTCTTCCGCCAGTTGCGTTTGATAATGGAGATACGTTTATATCATAACTCACACCGACTTGAAAACCTGATAATTGGAAACCTACTAAAGCAACAATTGCATCTAAATTTAGATTGTCATCCGCATCAATAACAGGTCTGAACCAGCCACCTAAAATTATATTTGTATCATTATAATCACTTAAAGAGAAAGTTAAGTTAGCACCAGTATTTATTTCTGTATGCGGTCCTTGAAGCGTTACAGTAGCTCTTGGTTGGAAAGATGATTTGTCTCCGATAGGAATCTGTAAGCCAAAATGTCCAGTCATTCTTGTATGTAAACGACTTGAAATATCGACATCTTCAATATCTTGATAAAAAGAAATATCAGGTTGTGTCAAATGAAAGAATGATAAACCAGCATAAATTAACATTCTATCTTTTGGTGCTAAAGACCATTGAAGTCCAGCTCCTAAATCTGCAAATGTGAAACTATTAGCAGGTAATTCTTCGCCAGTTCCAAGTATATAACCCGTACTTCCATCAAATTGATCTTCAAATGTTAGATCATCATATGCTAATGTTTTTTGATGAATTCCAAATTGAAATCCACCTGATAGATAATGACTTCCTTCATTATTTAAAGATTTATGAAAAGCACCATTGAAATCTAATTGATTGGTAGAAAATTCTCCTGCGCCAACTTTATCGCTGAAAAAAGTCAAACCAACACCAATTTTATCTGGAGTAATTTGTTGTTTGTAAGGGTCAAAATTCATATCAAATGAAACTCCAGAAGTTGTGAATGGATCTGGAGAAATGCTTTGCCATTGATTTCTATAATTTAATATAACTCTCGTTCTTCCTTCAAATGCGCCAGTTAATGCTGGATTGAAAGTTAATGGAGAAGCATAAAATTGTGTAAAGTTACGGTCTTGAGCAAATACTGCAATATTTATAAATATTAAGCAAATTACAATTATTGATTGTTTCATATTTTCTTTATCGTATTAATCTAGTATTTTAACACTGCTTTATTAACGTTATTTTAATGATTTGTTGTGTTTTATGCTGCAATTATTGTTCTAATATTTATAGATAGATGACAGTAATCAAATAATTTTACTTTTAGATACCTTTTTATTACGAAAACAATTCAAATATTCTTGAAGTACATTTAATTTGATAGTCACAAAATTAGAAATCGAAAGTTACGAAAAGAGATTATTTCTGAACTAATGAAGTTGATATTTATTAATTTATTTTTTGTTAATTAGGATTAATAATGAATTATTAAAAAGATAAAAACGATATAGATTGATAAAAAAGGTCATGTACAAAATTTGTACATGACCTTTTTGAGTTTATTTAAATCCTCATTCTTAAGCTAAAATAAAGTAAGCGTTCGTTACAATTTCACAACTCGTTTTGTAATATTTCCATTCTCACCTCGAATCGTTATATAATAAATTCCAGTTGCGGTTTCTGTATTGCTATTAGTCAAGCCATTCCATCTGATTTGTTGTTTGCCTTTTTGTTCTGTTCCATTATAAAGTGTATTAATCACTTGACCGTGAATATTTAAAACTTGAACAGTTACTTTTTGACTTTTTTCTAATTCATAACTAATCGTTACAAAATCTTCCATTGGATTTGGAAATATTTCGATATTCTGAATAGATTGAGTTACACTTGTAGTATTTGTTGCCCAATGAACATTGTTATAATTGGCTTGTCCTTCAGTTATTTTTATCATTTGGTCAGCAGGAAGATTAGTGAAAACCTGTTCTGTCATATTTGGATTATGCCATTTGATAATCAATGAATCTACAACGGTAGCACCATCTAAACCAAAATGAGCAATTCTACTATGCTGAGAAGTATGTCCTTGTCCACCGCTATTGATTTCGTGAATCCAAGATTTTCCGCCTACCTTTATTGTAATATGACTTCCGATTGCATTGCGATTTCCAGTTGTAGCTTCCAATTGTACTTTTAGCCAATGTTTAGAATTATCTTGAAAATCATTACGATAAATAACAGGATTTGCTGGTATGTTCAAATTCAAATTTGAAACACAAGAAAAAACGATATCCATATCGCCATCATTATCATAATCACCATAGGCAAAACCTCTGGATAAACCATAATTAACAAAGTTTGAAGTACTTGCTATATCTGTGAATGTTCCGTCTCCATTGTTATGAAATAATCTGTCAGGCATATTATCAGAAGATGGGAAAAAATCAGGATTTCCTACTCGACCATTAGCAA
>CAZEOC010000130.1:0-9397 GCA_964513525.1 uncultured Saprospiraceae bacterium
CAGGAATTCCGGCATTATCGCTTAAATCTTGAGGATTACTATCCCAATCTGTTCCTTGATAATCCAAACCTGCATACTTCATTACATCATCGCCAGCAACTGTAACATCTGTTTTTGAAGTTGCCTGTCCCCAAGCTGGGCTATAATTAATACTTCCTATTGGCGTATACGCATTACTATAGATAGCTATAACTCCATCACCAACTACAGTATGAGTAGGTGTAGGTGCAGCTGTAGTTGGTTCAGAAACCGGTGGTGCAGCACCACAAGCTACACAAGATTCCCAACAAACGTCTGGTAACGTTGAATCACCATCAACTGAATAGGTTCTATTTGTAAAACCTCCTCCAGAAACTGTACAAGATGAACCAGGTGTTAAACTTTCTTCATCAGTCCATCCATCAACAGTAAATTTATAATCATATGAACCTGCATTCAAAGGTAAGGTAACATCCCACACACCATCACCGTCTCCATCAGTCATAGGATTACATGAGCCACACCATCCATTAAAAGTTCCATTAATAAAAACACCATTTGCAGTAGAACCTCCTCCAGTTATATAATCGTTCATATCAACAGAGAAAGTAATATCTCCATTTGAAGGAGCAGGAGGCGCCGTATAGTTACCAGTTGGAATCTGAATATCATCAAAATAAACAATCGCATCTGTTGACCTTGCAACAAAATCAGGAATAATTACGATTCTAGCGTAGTTATTTCCAATTTCAGATGAAAAGTCAAATGTCAATTCTTCCCATTGATTTGTTACTGTATTCGGTACTGTAATTTCCTTATCTCCACTACTTCCACCTTCTACCTTAATTCCTACATCACTAATTTTGTCTTTGTAAACTTTAATTTTAATTGTCGAATTTGTAGCATCAAATTCAAAAGCAGCAACATCAATATAAGTTAACGCCCAAGGTTGTCCTGCAGCTTCTGCTGTAAATTTAGCTATATATGAAGAAGTATTAATACCTCCACTTAATTGATTAGCAGGGAAAGTAACTGCTGGATTAGTACCATTTTGGTCTACTGTCCATGTTAATCCTGTACCTCCAGCTGATGATTCAAAATCAAGAACATCATACTGTGCATAAATAGAACTTGATACAAACAGCATCAAGCAAATTCCTAAAAGTGTAATTTTAATTTTCATAATTTGATAAATCATTTGATTAATAAAAAGTGTTTTAATTAAATAGTAAGATTATTCACTATTTAATTATATCAAGACTTAAAAATTGTATATAACACAATTGAAATATTACTATATTTCAATTTAATGTCATAAAGCGAGGTTTTATTTTATATTTTTAAGCTTCACAAAACTATATTTTGTTATGTCAATTTTTTAATATATCTATACTTCTACACTACTTCAATAGAATTTATAGCTACAACATTACTACAACAAGTTTCATGGGATTACTACGACAGTAGGTTTTTTACTATCTTTAACTTGTCATTATACCAAATTATATGAAATCAATAAAAATACTTTTTGTAGTAATAATTACAGCCTCATTTTGGAGCAATAATTCTATTGCTCAATCAAATATTGGCTTACCAATTATTAAAAATTATTCAAAGGAGATTTATAATGCTGGTTTACAGAGTTGGGAAATAAAACAAGACCAGTCAGGATTAATGTACTTTGCTAATAATAATGGTTTACTCACTTTTGATGGAGCAAACTGGGCAACTTTTCAAGTCGAAAATAAAACAATTGTTCGTTCTATTTTAATAGATGGAGAACGAATCTATGTTGGTTCACAAGGTGATTTTGGATATTTCACACCAAATAAAAAAGGTGTACTCATTTATACCTCTCTAAAGCATTTAATTAAGGAAGAATATCAAAATTTTGCAGATGTTTGGGATATTGTAAAAGTCAATCAGCAAATTTACTTTAGAACTACAAATAAAATATTTACATACAACGGGAAAATTAATATTTTCGATTCTAATAAAACTTTTGAATTTCTAAAGCAAGTTGAAAATCGAGTTTATTTACAAGATAATATCAAAGGATTATCCATAATTAGTAATAATCAAAAAACATATTTACCCAATACAACCATTTTTAATGATAAGATGGTTACAGATATAATTCCATTTCAAAAAAGTAAGTTTCTAATCTCTACTTTGAAACATGGTTTGTATTTATACGATGGAAAAAACACAGTAAGTTGGACACTTCAAGATAAAGGTACAATAAAACAAAATCGCATCAATTGTCTAACTGCAATTGATAATGAGCGAATTAGCGTAGGAACACTTACTGGAGGTTTATTCATTATCGACACAATTGGTCAGGTTTGGCAAACAATTGATATTAATAAAGGCTTACAGAGTAATGATATTTTAAGTATCAAAAAAGATGGTTTAGGGAATCTATGGTTAGCCTTGAATAATGGAATAGATTATATAGAGATTAATTCTCCTTTTTCCTTAATCGAACCTGATGGTGATTTGAGAGGAACAGGTTATGATGTAAAAATTCATAATGATAAGATATACTTTGGTATGTCAAACGGTTTATACGCTGCAGATTGGAAACAATATTATAATCCATTTAATACTGAACAATTCCAACTATTAAACAATACAAAAGGTCAAGTTTGGAACTTAAATATTCATAATAATCAATTACTATTAGGTCATCACGAAGGTACTTTTAAAATAGATGGTACAGACGTCTTTCAAATTTCTAATTTACCTGGAACTTGGACTTCCGTATCATTAGAAGGCTTTGAGAATCAATTATTAGAAGGGAATTATAATGGTATCAATCTTTACAGTTTTCAGAATGGAAATTGGAAATTTGATGCTAAAGTTGATAATATGCTTGATGAATCTTGTCGTATTATCGCACAAGATGAAGACAAAAACATCTGGATTTCTCATCCTTATCGTGGGATTTATAAAATAGAATTAGATGTTGAGAATAAGCGTGTGAAAAAATTAAAATTATATAATTCTAAAAATGGTTTTCCATCTGATTATATCAATGTTTTCAGAATTGGTGATGGTGTTGTCTTTGCTGCAGAAAATGGAATTTATGAATATAATCCACAAATAGATGGTTTTGCTTTATCTTCCAAATGGTTAGAATTAATAGATAGTACAAGCCAAGTACAGCGAATGATTGAAGACAAAATGGGAAATATTTGGTTTGTCATTAATGAAGAAATTGGTGTATTTTGGGTAAAGGATTTTGGAATTGAGAAAAAACTCGAAAAACAGGTTTTTCCGCAGTTAAATGGAAAATTAGTTGGCGGATTTGAAAATATTTATCCTTATGATGATGAAAATATTTTCTTTCCTTTAGAAAGAGGTTTTGTACATTTCAATCCTACAAAGTATGACTTCAAAGACAGTCTCTTTTTCACGCATTTACAACATGTAAAATTAGGTGATTCTTCTTTGGTTTATGGCGGTTGGAAAAGTAAAAAATTAGATATTGAGAAATTTGAATATTTTCAAAACTCTTTTACTTTCGCTTATTCTGCAACCGATTATAGCGATTTTTATACTACAGAATTTCAATATTTATTAGAAGGTTTAGATGATGATTGGTCTGCTTGGTCAACCAAAACATTGAAAGAATATACCAACTTACCCGTTGGTACTTATAGTTTCAAGATTCGAGCAAAAAATGCCAATGGACAAATCACCAAAGTCGAAAGTTTTGATTTTAAAATCGCTCCACCGTGGTATGCTTCTACACCTGCGAAAGTAATTTACTTCTTAATAGGAATTGGTATTTTATTAGGTTTAATCTTTATTCCGCAACGTCAGTTTCAGCAAGAAAAAGCCATTTTGCAACAAGAACAAGAAAAAACATTACAAGAAAAAGCAGCAGAACATCAAAAAATTGTCGCTGAGAATCAAGCTGAAATTTCTAAATTACAACAAGATAAACTACAAGCAGAAATACAATTCAAAAATCAAGAATTGGCTTCTACCACGATGCACTTAGTGCAAAAAGGAGAATTCATGAATAAATTGAAAGATGAATTAACCAAAATATTAGGTGCTACCAATGAGCCAAAAACTAAAAAAGAAATTCGTAGAACCATTAAATTATTAAATGAAAATGCGCAGTTAGATGAAGATTGGCAACAGTTTTCTCAATATTTTGATGAAGTACATGAAGATTTTCTAAAACGATTGAGAAAAGCCTATCCACAATTAACACCAAAAGACCAACGCTTATGTACTTATTTAAAGATGAATTTATCTACCAAAGAAATTGCTCCTTTGATGAATATTTCTGTTCGAGGTGTAGAAGTCAGTCGTTATCGTCTGAGAAAGAAAATGGAATTATCTACTGAGACGAATTTGAATGAATTTATGATGGCGTTTTAAACCAAAAAAAAGAATAGAATTTTAATAAATCAAACTAAATATATATACATTGAATTGGTGTAATTATTGGACTATAATTTACCCGTTTCCTTTTTATTACAATATATAAAGTATAAATAGTCAAATGGATAGATTTATAACGTATTTCTTGCCTAAAGAGGTAAAAAACGCAGATCAAAATACAAAAACAAAGACCACTTATTTGGTTTTTTCCCTTATTGGGATATGTTGCGCTTGTTTATCTTCTATCGTAATGTTTATTATTTATCCAAGAAAGGAATTATTATATCTAACATTATTGATGTTAATAATCGATATTGGTCTTTTATTCTTTCTAAAAAACTTTAATAAGGTTATTCTTTCTTCTTACTTATTTGGAACATTCAGTGCTTTATACATTTTAGCAATGGTTTATTTTACAGGAGGAATGAATTCCTCATTTATTATATGGGTAATGACACTTCCTATTGTTGCTACTTTAATTGCTATTAGAGTAGGTCTTATATACTATACTGTTTTCTTATCAATCGCAATTTATGTTTTCTATTTAATTTTAGGTGAAAATAGTGTTGAATCCTATAATTTAATTTCTCCGACTTTTACTACGACTTATAGCATTATCAATCAAATCGTAATTATGATTACGATAACCTCAATTCTAATCTTCTACTTTTTTCGGAATGAATCTTATAAAAAGCAATTAAACGAGTCGAATAAACAATTAGAAGAATCAAACAAAAATTTAGAACAATTTGCTTATATCGCTTCTCATGATATGAAAGCACCTTTAAGGAATATCGTTAGTTTTTCCCAATTGCTTAAACGAAAATTATCAAAAACTAAAGATGACGATGCTTTAGAGTATTTAGATTTTATTGAGCGAAATGGTAAGCAAATGAATGAACTCATTCAAGGAATTTTGAGCTTTTCTACCATTCAAACTAAAACGAAAGTAGAGAAGAAAGAAAAAATTAATTTGAATGAATTAATGAATGATATCGTATTGAGTTTGAAAGCAGAAATAGAAGCAAAAAGTGTTCTTATCGTTTTTTCGGACTTACCAACAGTTGAAGCGAATAAGTTACAAATTATTCAAGTTTTCCAAAATTTAATCGGTAATGGAATCAAATATAATCTAAGCGACAAACCAGAAATAAAAATTAGTTATCATCAAGAAACAAAAAATCATAATTTCCTGATAGAAGATAATGGAATTGGAATAGAGAAAGCTTATTTTGATAAAATATTTGAGATGTTTCAACGCATCAATTCAAGTGCAGAATTCAATGGAACAGGAATTGGATTAGCAATTTGTAAAAAAATCGCCTTACTTCACGATGGAGATTTATCTGTTTTACAATCTTCTGCTAATGGCAGTACTTTTAAATTTACTTTGCCTCGATAATTATTTATCATACTTTCTATATCTCTATAAAATATCTCAAAATCATGAAATACACATTCTACTTATTACTTACTTTAATCACAATTTCTTGCCAAAGAAATATCAATCTTCGCATAACAGAAACTACGGAAACGGCAACAGTCGTAAAAGGAAATCGCTTTGAAGGTGTTATTTTTTCGGAAACGATGGAATTAGATACGATTTATGAAAAGCGATTTACACCTACAGTTTCCGAAATTGAATTAGCGGAAACTGTTTTGCGAGAGCAACTAAAATCGCTCAATATGCAAGACAGAAAAAACAGTATAAGAAGTTGTCCAATTATTGATAAACATTTGAATAAATATACTCGGCAATATGGAGGTTTCATTGATGAGAATCGCAAAAGAATAATACTTCTTAATGGTGTTTTAACTCAAAGTAGTTTTTTAGCAACCTCAAATAAGCATATCAATATTGGAATACAAAAAGTCCCAATGGACGAAACTATTTTAGCCGAAAAATGGACAAATACTTATTGTAGTGAGTTTCTTCTTAATTTCACCTGTGGATATTGTAGTAAGTTTTGGAATGTTAAATTTGATTTAGAGCAAAAAAACTTATATGATTTTGATTACAATAATTTTTTAATGACTGGACGTTTGTTTTAAAAAGAATTATAATTTCAATGAAGTTGAGTACACTAATATTTAGGAGATTCCGACCTCCGTCGGAATGACGGAAAGGAGAAGAAAAAAACCTTGAAAAGGTTAAATAGGAATAGCGATAAGTTGTACCTATGGAAAAAAGAAAAAATCCGCCTAATCCGTGTTCCCAACAAATCCAAATTTCCTATCTTTGCGAACTTTATTTTAATTAGGCATTAGAAATTACAAATTAGAAATTAGAAATGAACTAAAAACCCTAAAATGTAATTCTTTCCTTAATTAATATTTAATAATTAATATTTAATAATTCAAAAAAATGAGTTTATCAACACGTTACAGCCCGAATGAAACCGAGGCAAAATGGTACGAGCATTGGATGGAAAAGGACTATTTTAGTTCAGAAGTAGACGAGACAAAAGAGCCGTTTACAGTCGTCATTCCGCCACCAAATGTTACGGGCGTTTTGCACATGGGACATATGTTGAACAATACGATTCAAGATGTTTTGATTCGTAAAGCTCGTTTGGAAGGTAAAAATGCTTGTTGGGTTCCTGGAACAGACCATGCATCTATTGCGACGGAAGCAAAAGTTGTGAAGATGTTGCGAGAGCGAGGTATCAAGAAATCTGATTTGACTCGAGATGAGTTTATGAAGTATGCTTGGGAATGGAAGGAAGAATATGGCGGCATTATTTTACAGCAATTACGAAAGTTGGGTGCGTCTTGTGATTGGAAAAGAACGCGCTTCACAATGGAACCGAAATTATCAGATGCGGTTTTGGATGCTTTCGTTCATTTGCACGAAAAAGGACATATTTATCGTGGATTGAGAATGATAAATTGGGACCCAGAAGCTTTGACAGTTTTGTCAAATGAGGAAGTAATTTATAAAGATGTTACCTCAAAATTATATCACGTTCGATATTTGATTGAAGGAACGGAAGACGAATATGTAACAATCGCAACAGTTCGTCCAGAAACGATTTTGGGAGATGCTGCGATTGCGGTTAATCCAAAAGATGAGCGTTTTACGCATTTACACGGTAAGCGAGTAATCGTTCCGATGTGTAATCGTTCGATTCCGATTATTAAAGACAGATATGTTGATGTAGAATTTGGAACAGGTTGTTTGAAAATTACACCTGCACACGACCCGAATGATTATGAAATTGGTCAAACGCATGATTTGGAAACCATTGATATTTTGAATCCAAATGGTACAATGAGCGAAACAGCTGGTTTTTATGTTGGCGAAAACCGATTCAAAGCTCGTAAGTTGATTGCGAAGGATTTGGAGGAAATGGGTGCTTTGGTACGCATCGAAGATTATAAAAATAAAGTTGGTCATTCTGAACGTACAAATGCGGTGATTGAACCTCGTTTGTCTTTGCAATGGTATGTGAATATGGAGGAATTGGTGAAACCTGCTATCAAAGCGGTGGAAACTGATGAAGTTGAGTTCTTACCTCCGAAATTCAAAAACACGTACAATCACTGGATGAAAAACATCAAAAATTGGTGTATTTCTCGTCAGTTATGGTGGGGACAACGAATTCCTGCTTTCTATTATGGAGAAGAAGTTTTTGTTGCAAAAACAGCGGAAGAAGCATTAGCAAAAGCACAAGAAAAATTAGGAAATCCTGATTTGAAGTTGGAAGATTTACGTCAAGATGAAGATGTTTTAGATACTTGGTTTTCTTCTTGGTTGTGGCCAATGTCGGTTTTTGATGGTTTTGAAAGCCGTGAAGAATTGGATTATTATTATCCGACGAATGTATTAGTAACTGGTTGGGATATTATCTTTTTGTGGGTTGCAAGAATGATAATCGCAGGTTATGAATTCGAAGGAAAACGTCCGTTTGAGCAAGTTTACTTTACAGGAATGGTTCGTGATGAGAAGCGTCGTAAGATGAGTAAATCACTTGGAAACTCGCCTGATGCCTTGGAATTAATCGAAAAATTCGGTGCTGATGGTGTTCGTTTTGGAATGTTATCTTCGGCTGCTGCTGGAAACGATTTGTTGTTTGATGAGAAATTGTGCGAACAAGGAGCGAAATTTTCTAATAAGATGTGGAACGCTTTGCGTTTGATTAAATCTTGGGAAGTTGTAGCAGAAAATCCAAATAAAGACTCTCAGAAGTTAAATGATTTGTCTGTAAAATGGATGAATAATTTATTACAAAAAGAATTAGCGAATTTAGAAGCCAGTATTCAGAAATTTCAATTGTCTGAAGGCTTGATTAATTTATATAATTTCATTTGGAATGAGTTTTTCTCTTGGTATATGGAAATGGTAAAACCTGTTTATGGCGAACCAATTGACCAAAAGACTTTGGACGCTACAATCGATTTATTCGAGCAATTGATGACGGCTTTACATCCTTATATGCCTTTTATTACAGAAGAAATTTGGCATCAATTAAAGAAGCGAAAAGAAGGTGAAGATTGTATCGTTTCGACTTGGCAAACGGGTAGCGAATTCGATACTGCTTTATTGAAAGAAGTTGAATTTACGCAATCAGTTATTTCTAATATTAGAGACATTCGTAACCAAAATCAATTGAAACCAAAAGAACAATTGACAGTTTTCATGCAAACAACAGATGCAGGAAAAGCATTTTTGAATAATGAAAATTTGAATGCTTTATTAATGCGTTTGGGTTATTTGGCTTCGATTGAATTGACGGAAACTGAACCAGAATCTACGGTTGCATTCATCGCTGGAGCGGAAAAATTCTATGTTAAAATCGAAAAAGAAATCGATGTTGAAGCAGAAAAAATTCGTTTAACGGCAGAATTAGAACGTGCAAAAAAATTCTTAATTGGTGTAAACAAAAAATTAGGAAATGAACGTTTTGTAAATAATGCGCCAGAAGCAGTTATTAATAAAGAACGTCAGAAATTGGCGGACGGCGAAGCAAGAGTGAAATCTTTGGAAGAAAGTTTAGCTTCTCTAGTTTAATATAAT
>CAZEOC010000131.1:0-9380 GCA_964513525.1 uncultured Saprospiraceae bacterium
GGCATATTATCAGAAGATGGGAAAAAATCAGGATTTCCTACTCGACCATTAGCAACAATCAAATCCAAATGTGTATCGTGGTCAATATCAACAAAACCTGTTCCCCAACCAATCGCTAATTCTGGTGATGAAGCTAAAACAAACTCATCTTCTACACCTGCAAAAGCGGTTGTATCATCAAACTGATTATTCCCTAAATTATTCAATAAAACATTTCGACCAATACTTGTTTTGTAATAATCTAAATCTCCATCTTGGTCATAATCTCCAACCGCAATACCCATTCCGTAGAGTTTAGAATCAAACCCAGATAATAAACTTATATCAGAAAAAGTATTATTAGGATAGTTATTTTGATAATAAGCATCAGGTTTTACCCAATCTCCAAAATCATTGGCAATTAAAATATCAGAATCTCCATCATTGTCAGGATCACTAAATACAGTTGCCAAAGAGCAGCCATAATCTTGCACGCCATAGATACCTGCTTGGTCTGTAAATGTTAAATCTCCATTGTTGATATATAATCGATTTGCACCTGCAATATGTGCAAAACCTGTCAAAATTGATGGGTCTTGTGCATCGAATGTAAAGTTTAAAGTATCTGCCCAATTAGATAAATAAATATCCAAATCGCCATCATGGTCAAAGTCGCCCATTGCAGCAGAAAAACTCGGCACATTTTCATAAGCACCATTATACACTTTATCAATTCCCGAAGAAACGGTAATATCTGTAAATGTTTCATCACCATTATTATGATATAATCGATTCACCATATCACGACCAGTAAAAACCAAAATATCATCAAATCCATCATTATCAATATCACCAGTAATTAAACCCATACTGCGTACATCTGTTGGTTTGTTAATTCCAGTATTCGTTAGTAAGGTGAAACTACCATTGCCATCATTTTTATATAATAAATCAGGACTATCGCCACCAGTAAATATTAAATCTAAATGGTTATCATTATTAAAATCAAAAAAAGCAACGCCCGAACCCATTGGTCCAGGTATATTATCGAAAATATGATTGATGCCTGTTTCTGTATTAGCAACTGAAAAAGTAGTTTGTCCATAAGTTGTATTGACAATGAACAAGGCTAATATTAAAATTTGTATTTGTTTAAGCATGTTTATAAAATCTGAAATGTGAGTTATGAACGGTGAGAGAAAATACAGATTATATTTTCTCTCACAGCTTACAACTCACATCTAAAATAATTACCAAGGATCATTTTGTACTAAATTACTATTCAAAATCACTTCTGTTTGTGGAATATAGAATACTAATTTATACTGTGCTTCGCTCCATGGAAGTCCACCAATAGATTGTTCTAATCGTTTTAAGTTATGAAAATTATCGCCTTCCAAGGCTAATTCTTTGGCTCTTTCGATATAGAATTTATCTAACAATTCTGTTTGATTTGCAGCCGTTGTAGCTGTTAAATTAGCTCTTTGACGAATTGTGTTTAAGTCATTTAAGCCACCAGTCAAATCATTATTATTTGCTTTGGATTCGCCTCTGATAAGATACATTTCTGGTAGTCGAATGTATGGCAGATTCATATCTCTATCGTCATATTTATTAGAATAATAACTACCATTATTTTCTGAGATTAAATCTTTTAACCTCAAATCAGCCGTATCATTACTCATTACTGAATAAAAATTATTTGAATAAGCTAATTGTGTATTAGAATTTTGGAAAGTACTGTATCTTCTATTCAATTGAAATGCAGCTTTGTCAGCAGTAATTGACAAAAATGTAAATACATTTTCAGAAGAAAGATTGACACCAAATCCTGCACCAACATCACCATCTTGTAATGTGAATTTTCCACTATTAATTACTGCATCGGCATAATTTTCAGCATCTGTATAATTTTTATATTCAAAATTAACACGAGCTAATAAGGCTTGAACGGCATAAATTGTTGCTCGGTCGTTATTGCTTGTTACCGTTGCCATTAATGTTTCTGCTTCTTGCAAATCGACTAAAACTTGATTTTTTATTTCTTCAATCGTCGCACGACTCGGCTTATCATCTGGTGTAATTGGAGCTAAAGCTAAAGGCACGGATAAACCATTATTAGGTTGAGCCCAAAAGCGATTTAAGATAAAATACATAAGACCACGTAAAAAATAAACTTCACCAGTTAGCTCATTCTTACGGTCAGTTTCCGCTTGATTAGCTGGTTGGAATTCATTCAAACTCACTAATAAATTATTACATTGACTAATGCTTTGATAAGACATTTCCCAAAGATAATTACCCATTTCGCTCAAATCCGTCCAACTTTCGTGACGTAATGCTGCTTGATAATTAGAATTACTTAATGTCGCTTTTTCTACCACATTATTTGCAAAACATTCTGGGAAAATATACTGACGTTCCACCCAATCACTTTGTATAATATGATAAACGCCATTAATTCCAGCATCAATTCCATCTAAATTATCAAATGCAACGGTACCAGCCAAACTGGTTTCTGGTTCTAAGTTTAGGAAACTTTCACACGAGGTAAAAAGTGTCCCAATAAATATTAGAAATATATATTTTTTCATTTTAATAATTTTGAATTAAAAACTAACATTAATACCACCAATTACAGATTTTGCTTGAGGAGTTGGCAACCAAGATTTACTTTGTCCTGCATTTCCAGCTTCGTCCCGATTATATTCTGGGTCCCAACCTGGATAGTTTGTAATCGTCAATAAATTTGTTCCTCTTACAAATACTCGGACATTTTCCATTTTCCATTTTGCAGTCAAATTCTTTGGTACATTATAAGTTAATGTCACATCTCTTAAACGAGCATAATCCGCATCGTATAAAAAGCGAGAACTTGGTGTTTGTCGGCTACTATTCCAAACCATTCGTTTTATATCCGTTTGGTCGCCTGCATTTTGCCAACGATCTGTAGCATTTGCCCACATTGTCCAATCGTAACCAAAGCCATTATATTGAAATAATTGTTCAGCATTATCAATTGTGTGCCCTAAAGCAAAAGTAAATAAGAAGCTAAACTCAAAGCTTTTGTAAGAAATATTATTAGTCAAACCGCCAACCCAAAGTGGATAAGCACGACCCATAAACACTCTATCAGCAGGATTGTAAATATTGGTTAGTTCTCCAAATTGATTAGTGTATAATTCCTCGCCACCATTTACTTGAATATCGTATGCTTGCATTGTATTTGGATTCGTAATGGTTAAAACCATATCATTTTCTGCAACACCAGCAAAAGGAACAGTGTAAGGCGTACTTACTGCATATCCAACACCAATTGGTCCAGCTGCACCTAAGGCAGCAGGAATGATAATATCATCTTCTCCCAAGTCCAATACTTTGTTGGTATTGTAGCTAATATTGAAGTTTGTGTTCCATTTTAACGCTCCTTTTGTAATATTATAAGAAGTAAGCGCTAATTCTACCCCTTTATTTTCTAATGAACCGGCATTGATAACCGTTCTATTCGTTCCAGTTAAACTCGAAACATTGGCTTCAATTAATAAGTCTTTTGTGAATTTGTAATAATAATCAAATCCACCTTGAATTCTACCGTCCCAAAATCCAAAATCAAAACCTGCATTGTATTGCATCGTTGTTTCCCAACTTAGATTTGGATTATCGATTCTTGAAACGACTAAACCCGCTCTATCAACATAGGTTTGCGTTGAGTAAGCACCGAAATATTCGTAATTTCCAATCTCTGCATTTCCTGTAATTCCTGCTCCACCTCTAATTTTAAGGTAAGTCAATACTTTATTATTCACTAAAAAATCTTCTTCTGATAGAATGTAACCAACTGACATAGCTGGGAATGTTCCCCATCTATTACCGTTTCCAAAACGAGAAGAACCATCACGACGAACACTAAAAGAAGCAATGTATTTATCATCATAACGATAATTCAATCGAGATAAACCCGACAAGAAACTAAACTCACTAACTTGTATTGTTGCTGTTTTAACGGAAGCATTGGTTGGATTCGTTAGCGATGGATTAGAAAATTCTGAACCATTGATTGTACTTGCGAAATAAGAATTTTTTGTAGCATTAACACCTACTAAAACATCTAAATAATGTTTTCCAATAGTAGTATTATAACTCAAAATATTATTAGTATTCCAGTTTTCATTTTCACCAACAATTGCAGTGGCAACTGCATCTGGTCGGATTACTGCGGAGCGATAATATTGTTCTTTATTATAAACATTGTTAATACCAAATTCTGAACGAAAAGATAAGCCTTTGGCTAATTCTATTTGGGTATAAATATTTCCTAAAATAGAAGTTGAACGTTGGTTCATTTCTGTTTCATTTAATTCTGCAACAGGATTGAAACCACTTGCAGCATTAAAATACGTACCATCGTCATTATAAACAGGCCAAAAGGGAAGGGCTGAACTTTGTGCTAATCCTAAACCACCTGCCCAAGCAACAGGAACTAAATCTCGGTTTACATTCGTAAAAGCAGTTCTTGTTCCAATCTTTACCCTATCACTCACATTATGTTCTAAGTTCACACGAGTATTATAACGTCTGAAATCATTACCAACCAAAATCCCTTTTTCATCACGGAAAGTTCCACCAACATAAAAGGTTGTTTTAGCATTTCCACCTGAAACGGAAATATTTCCTTCTTGAACCATTCCTCGACGTAACATCAAATCAATCCAATCCGTGTTGGTAGCTTCTGCTTGCTCACGAGTTAAACCTTCGGGCAATATAGTATTCCAAAATTTTTCATAATCATTATCTATATTATAACGGTCATCATTCCAATTTACATTATCATTCTGGTCATCATCATAAGCATTTTTCCATGCTTCTTGTGCTAAACTCAAATAAGTCGAACCATCTAATAAATCAATACGATTAGTTGCTTGTGTTACACCTGAATAATATCCAACATTAAATTTTGTTTTGCCTTCTTTACCACTTTTTGTCGTAATTAAAACGACACCATTTGCTCCTCTTGAACCATAGATTGCAGTTGCAGAAGCATCTTTTAAAATTTCAATAGATTCAATATCTGCTGGATTAATTTGTTGTAAAGCATTCGACTCTGAAGCTGTTGCTAATTGCCAACTGTTGGCATTATTGTTTGTGAAATTTCCTGAAACTATTGGAATTCCATCAACGACATATAAAGGTTCGCTACTTGCTTGAATAGAAGAAGTACCACGAATACGAATGGTTACAGCTGCACCTGCAGAACCATCAGAAGTTGTAACTTGTACACCAGGTGCTTGACCTTGCAAAGTTGCATCTACACTGCTTGTTGGTTTATTCGCCAACACATCGCCACCAACTTTACTAATTGCACCAGTTACAAATCGTTTTTGAGATGTACCAAAACCTACAACGACTACTTCGTCTAACTCTTGAAAGTTTTGAGATAAGACGATATTTATAGTTGTTTTTCCATTAATAATTACTTCCTGAGTGTTGTAACCAACATAAGAAAACACTAAAGTATCAGAAGACTTTGCTTGTATAGAATATCGTCCATCTATATCTGTTACCGTTCCTATTCCGCTTCCTTTTACTTTTACTGTTGCTCCAATTAATCCCATTTCAGTATCGTCTGTGATGATACCATTGACTTGACTTTGGGCAACTATTCCAAAACTCATTAGTAAGAAGAGCAATAGCAATCCATATTTTAAATCTCTCATGTTATATTTGGTTAGAATTTAGAATGTATTACTAAAAACTAAAAGGACAACTACTGATTCAGTAACTATCCTTTTAGATAAATTTAATATTTACTAATTAAGTTAGTGTGTTACGACTAATTTTTTTGTCAATTTTGCTCCTTCTTCATTAGTCAATGTTACAAAGTAAAATCCAGCTTCTAATTCATTTGAATTTAAGTAAACTACATCATCTTGAACATTTTGAATAGTACGAACTACTTGTCCAGAGATATTTGTAATCATCATTGATAATTCCTCATTATCTGCATTTTCAATTGTAATACGACCTTCACCATTTAATGGATTTGGAGAGATTTCCATTGTTGAAGAAATCTGAGAAACATAAGATGTACTTGTCAATGTTTGGCAAGAATTGTAAACATACCCAACTGTTGCATCAGCTGTCACTGTAATTACACGTGTATATTCACCAAAACCATTTAATACTGCACAAGTAGTATCTAATCCTGCATTTTCCTGTAAAGACCAATCGCCTCCATTGATAAAACGATATTCATAATCTCCAGCTGGTACATTTAACGTAATTGTATAAATTAAGTCATTATCAGCATCTGTTAACATATGACCTGCTAACGTCCAATCACTTACAGAAGCATTTGCATCGTCACCTTGAATGTCACCAACAAGCTGTATTGTATCATCTACAACTGGTTCATTTGATAAATCTACATTGAATGTGATGTTAATTTGTGCATTTGCAAATGTTGCCATTAATACGAAGGCAAAAAGAATGTAATTTTTTTTCATAATTTGTTTATTTAATTGTTAATAATATTGATGAAACGTTTGTAAACGAAATCTTCACAAATATATTTATTTTAATTTCTATTCAATAATTTTACTTACTTCAAATCCTTATATAATAGGTTACAAAAACATAACATTACTTGAATTAAAACCAGAGATATATTGTCTAATTTGAATATAATACATTAATTACCAATGACTTGTCAAAAGGTAACATCAAATTTGTCGCTTTTACAGCTTTACCAAATACTCATAAAAAGCAGCTTGTGAACTCAACTCCATTTTCTTCTGAATACGATACCTTGAAATGCGGACACTCTCTGACGAAACGCCTACCAAAGTTGCGCTATCCTCCAATGACATATTTAATTTGACCAAGGCACAATGCTTTAAATCATTGATAGTGAGTTGCGGATAACTAACTTTAAGTTTAGCATAAAAGTCTTTATGAACTTGCTCAAAATAGATACGAAATTCTTCCCAACGGTCGTCTTGTTTAATAGAATTTTTTATTTGTAGACTTAGCTTTTTAGTAGCTTTTCCGATTTCTTTAGTGTCTTTATTTTTGCTTAATTCCTGTAATTCACTACTCAAAGACAATAAATATTCGTTTTTCTGAACCAAGTTTAAAGCATGTGCAGTTAGTTGTTTCGCCTTCAATTCTAACTCTCGGTGCATCTGCTCTTCTTTAAATTCTAAATGTTGAATCGTCGTCGTATTTAATGCTTTTTGAGTTTCTGATAATACATTGTTTTTGTCAATCAACTCTTTTTGTTGCTCAATAATCTGTTTTTGATTATCAATTAATTCATTCTTTTGTGCTTCAAGTACAGTTGTTCGTTCTTTGACAAGACTTTCTAAATTTTCATTTGATTGACGTAATCGGCGATTATAATACTGCATTAGAAAATAAATCAAAACACCAATCAAACTAATTATTAGGAAGAAAAACCAAGCTGTTCGATACCACGGATTTTCAATATTAAAACGGTAAATAACTGATGAACTCCAACCATGACCTGAAACCTTTGCTTGAATGTTAAGCTTGTAACTCCCTGATTTTAAACCAAAAAAGGAAATGAAATTATCAATAGTCTTAGTTGAAATAACCTTATCATTTAAGGTTAAGGTAGATTTATAAATAATATTTGAAGCAGGATAAGCAAGAGTAGAAAATGTCATTCCTATTGAACTATTCGTCTGAAATGTTCCTAAATCAAAATCTGTTATCGAACGATTTTTATTATTAATAATCAAATTACCTAAAATCGGTTTAGGCGTTTTGTAAGTATCAATAAGGTTAAATGCAACTTTTGCAATTCCTTTTGAAGTTGCAACCCAAATATCATTATTATAGTCAACAATAAATCCTTGGTCGGCGATATATTGAGACGGTAAACCATTAGAACAATCAAAATAATAAGCTTCTCCATTTTGCCATTTTGCCAATCCTCGTGTATCGCAAAACCACAAATTATTTTTTTTGTCAAAATGTATATTCTTAATATCTCCTTTAATCAATAATTGAGGAATCGCGTTTTCTAAATTTAGTTTAGGTACTGTCCAAATTCCCTGATTTGTTCCCAAATAAATTGAATCATTAGAAAAAGCAATTGCTTGAATAATTAACTTATCTTTTAATAGAAATTCTAATTCTGCGGCTTTGAATTTTTTATTTTTTGAAGCAAAAAATAATTTACCATTAAGTCCACCTGAATAATATTTGCCATCGTTTTCAATAACAAATTGACTACCTTTTAAAACATCCCAATATTTAGTTTGTAAAGTTGTATCTATCGAAATAACCGCTTTTTCTGTTTTATCACAAACCCAGATTGTTCCTTTTTTATCTCTGAAAAGATGAATTAAAAACTGATTTTTTGCAGCAAAAATTTCTTTGAGTTGTTTGGTTTGTATATTGAATAAATAAACACCTTTTGAGGTTGATAACCATAAGTTATTTTTATTCAACAAGGCATCATTAATCCAAAAATCTTTATTACTATCAAAAATCAAAGCTTGAGAAGTCCCATCATATTGTGGGAAAATATGCTTGACTGTCCAGCCGTCTGAAAATACAATTGAATTCTCTTTAGTGAGAAATAATGAAGGAATAAATTTATTTAAGGTTTTGGGAATAATTTGGAATTGCGAACGATTAATAGTTACAACACTTTCACGAGTAACACACCAAATCGAACGCTCATCAACCATTATATCTAATATTTCAGGATATAAAAAGTTGTTAAAATGGTTCATGTTTCCATTAAAATCAGTTTGATATAAGCCATTTTCAAAAGTACTGACAAGAGCAGTATTTTTGAAAGTTTTAATTTGAGAAACTCGTTTAATCGTTGCTTTTTGAACGGTATTTATAATATTTCCATCTTTATCTACCGTGATTTCAACAATACCTTTATTCATTCCTAACCACATACGATTATCACCTAAAGCGGTAATCGTATTGACTTCACTAATCGAAGTCGGTAAATTTACTTTCGTAAAAGTTTCTTTATTATTGTCATAATAAAACAAATCTCCCGACAAAGACACACACCAAAGTCGTTCAAATCCATCTTGTGTAAAAGCATAAGACAATCTCAAATAACCAAAATAATCCTTTTGATTGAGTTTGAAACGTCGAAATTTTTCATCATTGTATAAAACGATACTTTGTGCTTCTCCTATCCAAATTCGACCTTGTTTATCTTGAAATAATGATTTTGGAAAATAAAGCGCATTCGAAGTCTGTTTAGAGGTGCTTTTGATTAACGTATCAACTTTATAATCGTAAGGGTTAGATTCAATTTCAAATAAACCATCATCAGAAATTACCAATAATTTATCATCGGTATTCTGGATGTTTTTTACATATTTAAAATTCAACCGCTCAACTTT
>CAZEOC010000132.1:0-9333 GCA_964513525.1 uncultured Saprospiraceae bacterium
ACACCGGTTAAATGTTCCATTCCTCTAAGATTTCCAGCTCGACCAGCAGCAACTCCTACAATGATTGCTTTTTTATCACTGAATGTTTCATTTCTTAATCGGATTGATAATGCATCAATAAATAACTTCACAGCACCAGGCATTCCACCGTTATATTCAGGAATAACAAAAATAAATTTTTCAGTAGGAATCATTACTTCATCCTGTAACTTTAAAAGAAACTCATCTAATGGTTGATCATACATTTCAGCATGATATAGATGAGATGGAATATCTTTTAAATGTATAAAGTTTACTTTTTGTCCTTTATTCACTAATTCTTTCTCGTAGTATTTTGCAAATTTAGCCGCTTCACTTTTGTTACGGTTCGTGCCAACAATAATTGTAATCATATATTTTTATAGTAACAATTAAAATAAATTAGTGAATTTGAGCCGCAAAGTTACGTTTATTCCTACTTTATCTATCATAATGATTATTCATTTTTTGTAAAAAGAAGTTTGTTACTACATAGGTGATTTTTTTTTAATATAATATTGAACATATTATGGAAATTTCTATTCTTATCCTTATTATTGCCTTTAGTTTAATTAATGAGAAATAAATAATAAGTTTAATAGATTGATATAATTCTTAAATAATTAATATATTACAATAAATACAAGTAAACTATATCTATTTGTTACTTAATTCCTATAATACCAAAGAGCAAAATGACTACAAAAATAATTAATAAATTTAGCCATTTCATGAATTATGGGATGACTGAAGACCTATCTAATTTTGATATCATTAGATATAGGATATATAATAGTTTACTATTAGTGGTAATATTATTACAGTTGGTAATTTTTTTTACTGATATTTTTCAATTCGATTTGAGAGGACTTAAAATTGTAACTTTCCATATATTCTTCATTGTTGGGCTATTAGTGATAAACAAATATGGATATATTAATAAATCGATTTTAATCTTTACTATCATATATCCAATATTAATCTTTGTTTTAATCTTTCTCTATGCACAGCCTAATTTTATAGATTATACTTTTATTGTCTTTTTTATTCTATCGTTTCTATTAAATAAGGGTTTATTAAAGCGTTTATTAATTGGAAGTATGCCTATTTTATTTCTAATATATTCAAAATCAGGACATTATTTAATTGGTTATGGAGGATATGAATTAGATAAGATAAGTGATTGGACTTTACTAATAGCTTCTATTCTTGTGATTTTTATTATTTTATTATCCTTACTTAGAGAATTGAGGTTATATGAAGGTAAAACAAGAAAATTGTTCATTGAGTTAGAAAATAAAAATGAGGAACTACTTGGAAAGAATAAAGAATTAGAACGTTTTTCATATGTTGTCTCTCACGATATGAAAACGCCCTTGAGAGCTGTTGCTGGTTATATTAATATATTGGAAAGAAGGTTAAAAAATGAAAGCCAAGAAAATTTAAGATATTTTCAATATATAAAAGAGAATGCAACTCAATTAAATAATTTAGTAGTAGAAACTTTAGAGTTTTCAAAAATTGATAACAATAAAGTTGAATTAGAACCTATTGATGTCAATGAAATCTTATTTAAACTTAGTAGAGATTTTATTACTAAAGATATTCAGGTTTATACAGATTCTTTTCCTAAAGTGTTGGGAAATAAGGTTTTAGTGAATAAAATTTTCCAAAATTTAATTGAAAATGGTGGAAAGTATAATGATTCTGAAGAGAAAATGATTGAAATTACTTCAGTTACTAAAGGAAATAAAGTCATATTCGCAATTAAAGATAATGGAATCGGAATAGATGAAAGGTATCATTGTCAAATTTTTGAAATGTATAAAAGATTACACACCAAACAAGAATATGTTGGAACTGGTTTAGGCTTGTCAATCTGTAAGAAGATTGCTTTACAGTTAAACGGAGATATTTATTTAACTTCAAAATTAGGAAAAGGCTCTACTTTTTATTTAGAGTTGGAGTTGGCAAGATAAAACTAAACTCAAAAGGCTTCTCTTTTAAAAGAGAAGCCTTTTGAGTTGTTTTATTAAAATACTTTAGGAAGCGTAGTTATTATTTTATCCATCATTTCTTCAGAAATATCCAAATGTGTCACAAATCGAATAGTTTGTGGACCAAAATTTACAGCTAAAATTCTTTGTTCTTTTAATTTATCTATAAAGATTTTTCCAGATATACGTTTATCTAAATCAAAAAAAATGATATTAGATTCCACTGGTTTTACTGAATCTACATAAGTACAAGTTTTTAATACTTCTCCAATTTTTTTTGCTCTATCATTATCAATTTTTAACCGATTGATATTATTTTCTAAAGCATAGATTCCTGCTGCAGCCAAATATCCAGCTTGACGCATTCCTCCACCTAATGCTTTACGAAGTCTTCTTGCTTTTTTAATAAATTGCTTATTCCCAATTAATAATGAGCCAACTGGAGCGCCAAGACCTTTAGAAAGACAGATAGAAATACTATCAAATAAGCGACCATAATCAACTGTACTATCATTGGTTTCAACCAATGCATTGAATAATCTTGCGCCGTCTAAATGTAGTGAAAGTCCATTTTTTTGACAAACTTTAGCGATCGGCTCAATTTCTGAAATTTGATATATACTTCCTCCACCGATATTGCACGTGTTTTCGAGGACAACCAAACTACTTTTAGGCTTCCAATCATAATCAGGATTGATTGCATTTTCAACTTGGTCGGCAGTTATTTTGCCATTATGACCTTGTAATAATTTGACTGCAACACGAGAATTATAGGCGTATCCTCCTGCTTCAGATTGATAAACATGTGAATTTGTCTCACAGATGATTTCTTCTAAATCAGAAGTATGGACATTAATTGCAATTTGATTAGTCATTGTGCCTGAAGGACAAAAAAGCGCAGCTTCCATACCAAACATTTTTGCTGCCATTGCTTCTAATTTATTAATTGAAGGGTCTGCTTGAAAAACATCGTCGCCAACTTCTGCTATGAACATAGCGTTTAGCATTTCTTGAGTCGGTTTTGTAACCGTATCGCTAATTAGATTAATCATACTTTTGCTTAATACCTATATTTTGAATACTTGTTTAAATAGAAGTTGGGATTTTAAATACATTAAGAACCTTTAATGACTTTACCTTCTAAGGTCAAAATAGAACCAGGTTCCACTAAGTGAGGGTATTTTAAATTAAAAGCTTTAAAACTTTTCACTTCCATAGTACTGCTTCCAAACTCAGGTTTACTCTTAAAAATCGTAAAACCTTGTTGACAATTATTTAATTCAATATAATCAATTGTAACGGTAGAATAATCTTTGGAAACAACGGCTGTAGTTGTATTTGTAATGCTTGCAGTAGTGATTAATGCTTGACTTCGTTCTCCAATAAGAATTCCATTCTCTTGACAATTATTAATATTCAAGTTGTCTAATTTTATAATACAGTTCCTAATATCTACAGCACTTCCTCCAGCTGTATTAAAAACACAATGAGCAATATTTCCTTCGGAATAAGCTGTTTCTATACCTTGGTTTTTATTATTAATAAAATCAGACCTTAAAACATCGAATTGACTTCTCACAATATTTAATGCACTTAATGAATTACTCTGTTTAAAAGTACAATCTTCAATAATTACATCAGATTCATAAAATGTAACACTTCCTGTAAGTTCCCATCCTTTGTAAGATAAAGTGTTCAAATTACTAAAAATCACATTACTTAACTGAGATTTTCCAGATGCTTGTAAAATGGAAAAACCATTTCCTGTATTATCTGAAGAAGTGATAATTATAGGTTGAGCAGTTGAACCTGGCATGAAAACAGGTGAATTCGAAAGAAATAAACTGTTATTAATGAAGTCTAATTTTGTTCCTGCAGGAATGTTTACTTGATAACCTTCTGGTATCACGATATTATTTTTAATATTATGATTTCCTTTTTTAAATAAAATATTCTTACCTGAAACTGTGAAAATAGAAGTAGAACGAATCGTTTTATCACCAAATAATTCTTGTTCAGGTGTAATCATTCCAGCACTTTTCCAAGGTTGTACTTCGCTATGAAATATTGTTTCAATATTTGGAATTCTATAATATATATATCGAATATCTTGACTTACTTTATAATTAATAAAATTAGGCATTTGGTTTGGCAAGTTGATAGAAACCAATTTAGGGCTCTTTAATTTATCTCTTACTTTACCAAGTTCTTTACCAAATCCAATAATTTCTAAAGGAATTTGATGATAATTTGTAATGCTTATACTTTTGCCATTTCCTTCGTTTTTTTGAGAGAAAGCTTGAATGGAAATATTGTTAAAAGGCGTAAGATAAGAGCGAATTTGTTGTGCATTATCTAAGATTTTTGATTCGTCAAAACTATAACTTGCAGAATCTCTTTGTATGAACATCTCTCTTTGTCTCAATTGACTTTCTAAACTCAATAACAAATCCGTTAACATTTCTTTATCAGAATAATTATACAAATATTGATAATATTTGATAACAAATTTTTCATTTTTGAATAGATTTAAATACAAGCCTTTGTCATTAAAATCTTTGTTATATACACCAAATCCTATGAAAGGTTTGCTTTGCCATCTTTTTACTTTAGTACCAAATCCATCGAATCCAATAGGTTCAATTTTAGCTGTTTTTGGATTAAAATAAAAGCGTTGATTATGCCAAATTATCCCATGATAAGCTTGAAGTACATCAGTAATAGCATAAAATTTAGCCATTTTATCTACATCAAAAATTTCATCAGCAGGTTTTTGATTATACTTATATTGCTGCATCAAATTCTGAGCAATCTCAAATTGTTGTTTTCTTTTTAAATCTATTTGTGCTACTTGTTGACGATAAGGTTGTACTTGAGCTACATCAAACTTTCCAATAAATTGACGATTACTTTTATTACCAAAAGTATGAATATCTCTACTCAAATTTTGCCAATAAGCTTCGTCAGAGAATTTTAAAATTGGACCATCAATACGATTATTATATTCTAAAAGTGGTTTGTCAAAATGCTCTTCATAAGCAAACACACCTTTGTTTTTATTATTAATATTGATTTTAATAAAATCATATCTTGGAGCGATAATGTCTTCCTTTTGGAGAAATTGATGAAAGAGCCATTCTCTTAAATAATTCTTTGTGGAAGGTGCTTCCAATGTGAATCTTTGGATACCGTTCCAAGCATAAGCATTCTTGGTTTTGACATCAAAAGATAATTGTTCTGTTTTAAGATAATCTAACCAATCACCTTTTATTCTCAATTCTACAGGAATTGCTTCATCTTTATGGTAAACTCGTGCTTTTGTCCAAGTGTTATTTTCTTCTTGAAAAGACCCACTACTGATAGCGTTTTTAAGATTTTGATTTACTTCTTCTAACCAGTTTTGTGGAATTTCTATATTTACAATATCAGGATTGTATGCATTAATAACTTTTGGAGAAACGATTTTAGTTATTAATAAATTATCAAAATATATTGGTTGTTTTGAGTTTTTTGAAGAAACATAAATATTAATAAAATTAGCTTTTAAATCTGGTGGAATATTAAAAATTAATTCCAATTTCTCCCAACCGTCTTCATTTGTATTACCAATTGTTACTTCTTTATAGAAATCACTTTTATTGGTAGAAGCTGCAATTAAATATCCACCTTCTATATTCATTTTATACCGCCAAACACTTACTTTATAACGTTCTCCAGGTATTGGTGACCGTAATTTATACTTAAATCCAATCTGATTAATAGTATCTACTTTTGAAGAAAATTTCCCTTTATAGACTTCTTCATTTGATTGGGTATTTCCATTATCAAAAGTGTTTTTACCAGTCCTGAAAAGATCACCTTGTCGAACTTCTGCATCACAAAAAATTGAGTTTGGAGGAGCTGGTGTTGCTATTGGAATTAGTATGGTTAATATGAGATAAAGTAAGGCGAATAATACAATACTAACAATACCATAACCAAGGTATCGCCAATATTTATCTGTATTTATATTTGTTGAATTTTTTAATATCATGTATTGATTACATATTTATTAATTACAATTACTTGATTGATTTATATCATAAATTCTAAATATGATTTGTAATTGTATTGATGTAATGTTGTAAAGATAATGGCTTATTGCATAAATTAATAATTTATATCTTACTCTAAGAGATTTAATTTATAATTCATCTTTATTTATTATAAAGATTATAGATGAGTTTTTGAATTGATATAGATATTTACTATAATTGTCTTTTGCATAAATAAGAAATTGATTGAAATGATGACAATTACACAGTTAGAATATGTTATTGCGGTAGATACTTATAAAGGTTTCGGGGAAGCTGCAAAAAAGTGTTTTGTTACTCAGCCTACATTAAGTATGCAAATCAAAAAATTAGAAGAAGAATTTGGTGTTTTAATTTTTGATAGAAGCAAAAAACCTGTTTTAACAACTGAAATTGGTCAAAAAATCATTCAACAAGCTAAGATTGGATTGAAGGAAATTCAACGAATTGAGGATTTAATTAATAATGAGAAAGATACATTTTCTGGAACATTAAGAATAGGAATTATTCCGACATTAAGTCCATATTTAGTTCCTCGTTTTGCTCCAAAGTTTGCTCGTAAATATCCTGAAGTGAATATTGTAATTGAAGAATTACTTTCAGGAGAAATTATGAGAAAATTAAAGAGTGATCAGTTAGATGTTGGTGTTATGGTTTACAATGAATCTTCTCAAGGTTTAGTCAATACGCCACTTTTTTATGAAGCCTTTTTATTATACTTTTCTAATAACCATGAATTACTGAAAGAAAAAGAAATTAATATTAAAGATTTGAATCCTGATGAAGTTTGGTTATTAAAGGAAGGACATTGTTTTAGAGATCAAATGCAGACATTTTGTGGTAATTCTTTTTTTATGTCTAAAAAACATGCTTTAGAGTTTGAGAGTGGAAGTTTAGAAACTTTAAGAAAAATTGTGGAAGCTGAAGTTGGTTTTACTTTATTACCCGAATTGGCAGTTGATGAATTAAATGAAGAACAACAGCAGAATATTAGAGGATTTAATGAAAAGACTCCTGTTAGAGAAATAAGCTTAGTTATGCATCGAAGTTTTTTAAAGAAAAATTTAATTCAAGAATTGAATATAGAAATTAAAGCTGCAATTCCATTTGAAATGCAAGATGCTAAAAGGGGAGAAGTGATAAAATGGATATAGAAATAGTGATTCTATTTATATTTGCTAAATGAAAATTAGATAGATTTTAATTAACTTATAAAGTTTTAGAACATTCATTAAATGACTATCATTGTTTTAATGTATTTTTACACTTCTTTTTAATAAAATAGAAATTACAAATCATGGATTACAAATCATTAGCTTTAGAAGTTGTAGAGATTGCGGATAAAGCAGGTGTTGCAATAATGGAAATTTATAATGATGCAGAAGGTATCAAATATGATAAGAAAACTGATAATTCACCTTTGACAAAAGCAGATCAAGAAGGAAATAGGATTATTTGTGAAGCATTAGAAAAATTAGCAGTTCAATTTCCGATAATTTCAGAAGAAAATAAGTTGCTATCTTATGAAGATAGAAAGGATTATGATCACTTTTGGTTAGTAGATCCACTTGACGGAACTAAAGAATTTATCAAACGTAATGGTGAATTTACTGTGAATATCGCTTTAATTAAAGGGCAAAAACCTGTAATGTCAGTTGTGTTAGTTCCTGCTAAAAATGAAATGTATTGGGCTGTTAAAGACCTTGGTGCATTTGTGATTATAAATGGAGAAACTACTCAAATTCATGCAAATAATTTTGGAATGAAAGATGATGGTTTGGGTGTAGTTTGTTCTCGTTCTCATTTGAATCAAGAAACTCAAGACTTTATTGATGCTTTAAATAATCCTGTAAAAGTAAGTACAGGAAGTTCTTTGAAGTTTTTGATTTTAGCTAAAGGAGAAGCACACCTTTATCCACGAATTGCACCTACTATGGAATGGGATACTGCGGCGGCACAAATGATTTTGGAAGCAGCAGGAGGAAAAGTTATCAGTAATGAAACTGGTGAACCTTTATTATATAATAAGGAAAATTTATTGAATCCTTATTTCGTAGCTTATGGTAATTTGAATGATTAATGGTTCAAATAAATCACAAATAAAAAAGCAGAAATTGAATATTCAATTTCTGCTTTTTTATTTGAATGGTTTTCAAGTTTTTTAAAATTTCATTGATGCATAATTATTAGTTTCATCACATTCACTATAAATTTGAATAGGATCTACATGCATAATTAAAGAAGAATGAAAAGAAGTTTTTCTATCTAAGTCAATTACTAATTGCGCTTTATATGCTGACTTAGCTGGAATTGTACCATCTGTACCTTCAGGAGTTTCTAAAAATATTCCATCCACTAATAAATCTCCTCGATTAAATTTATTATCTCCAGAAAAGAATATCTGAATTCCTATATTATCACTTTTACTACGTTTTTCTCCTTCAATATTTACTGCTTGATTACCATAATTAGCGATAGTATACTCAACGACAACTTCTTTTTTACTTTTTTCAAGTAATTTTAAAGATATTATTTCTAAATCATAACAACTATCACCTTTTAGACTTATATCTGAAGTTGGTAATTGATCGGTAGGAACGATAATATTATTTACTTTTGGAGAACAACTAAATAATAGTAGAATAGATACGATAGTTAGCGAAAATTTCATATAAATTAAGTTTATTTAAATAACAACGGACAAAATTATAAAATTAATTTTGTCCATTAACAATTCTACAAATAATAAACCATAAAAGATAAGATTGATAATTTTTTCAGAAAATGAATATTTATCGTAATTAAATGAATGATAATTTATATTATTCGAAATTCATCTCAAAGATCATCCTCATCTAATAGCTGAAGTGGGCGTTCAATACTTTCTTCTAAGGAAATAAAAGTCTCAGTTCTTTGTATTCCTTTTATATTTTGAATCTTATAGTGTAATACATTTCTTAAATGTGTTGTATCTCTACAAACAATTTTAGCAAAAATATTATATAATCCTGTTGTATAATGAGCGCTAACTATTTCAGGAATAGACTTTAAATCTTTAGCTACATCAGCATACATAGAACTTTTATCTAAATATATACCAAGAAATGCTGAAATATCATAACCTAATTTAGCATGGTCAATTTCTAAACTGGCAGCTTTTACAATACCTAATTGTTCTAATTTTTTCATTCTAACATGAATAGTACCACCAGAAACATATAGTTGTTTTGCTATGTCCGTATAAG
>CAZEOC010000133.1:0-9312 GCA_964513525.1 uncultured Saprospiraceae bacterium
AGGGTGTAATATTTGGATCTAACAAAAGGAAAGAACCTGTAATAGCAACACTTTCAACACCTTTCCTATCTCATTATTGGTTTCCTTGTAAGAACGATATTTCCGATAAGGCTGATTCTGTATTTTTAGATATTACTATACCTAATAAAAAGATTAATGGTCATGATTTAATTGCCATTTCAAATGGTAAATTAATTCATAAAATTAATGTAAAGGATAATAAAAAATTATTCCGTTGGCAACATCGTTATCCTATAGCTTCTTGTTATGTATTTTTCGCAATTTCAAATTATAAAATATTTCAAAAAGACTATGATGACGTATATGGAAATAAATTTCCTATTACATTTTATTCCTTTCCTCAAGATTATGAGAAAGCAATTAAACAAATTGAGAATATTGAAAAAGGCTTAGATTTCTTTACAGACTTATATGGTGAATATCCTTTTGCTAAAGAAGGGTTTAGTTTAGCTCAAATTGGTTTTTATAGTGGGATTGAAACTCAAACTTGTCCAATTGTTGAAAGTATCTCTAATAAACGATTATATACATTAATTCATGAGTTATCTCATTCATGGTTCGCCAACTCAATAACTGCTGAATCATGGCAAGATGCTTGGCTTCATGAAGGTTTTGCTACTTATTCTGAAGCGTTATTTCTTGAAAGGTCAAGAGGGAAGAATGGCTATTTAAGAGCAATAAATAAGTTTGAATATTTACAAGATGGAAGTGTTTATTCAGAAAAGACAACGAATCCTTTTCAAGTTTTTTCTGGAATTGTTTATAACAAAGGTGCTTTTGTTTTACACTCATTAAGAGGTCAAGTTGGAGATGAAAGTTTTTTCAAAATTTTGAAAGAATATTATAAAATTTATAAATATAAAAATATATCAACTGCTGATTTTCAAAGTATATGTGAATTGATTTCTGGAAAAGAATTAGAGGTTTTCTTTAGTCAATGGATTTATGGAAATGGACATCCACAATTTTACTATTCTTATTATCAGCATCCAAAAACTTTAGATATAACACTGAATTTAAGACAAGTACAAGCTTCAAGATTAAATCCTCCATTCGATGTGCCTATTCAAATATATCTTGATTTGAATTATAAAGATTCGATTATTACAATTGAAAATTCGGAAACATATCAGGAGTATGTTATTCCATGTAAGCAAAAATTATTAAACTTAGATATTGACCCTAACAATTGGATATTAAAAGAGATTGTTATGAAAAAGGAAATAATTGAGAAATCAAATAATTCTGTATATCAGGTTGATATTGAGCCAAATTTAAGTGGTAGAGTAATTGACCTTACTTTAAAAAGTTCTAAAAGACAGAGAACAAGTTTTAAATTGAATAACCAATATAATAAAACGATTTTTAAGAAATCAATTCTTGTAGCAGGAACTTCGGTTCAAAATATTCATATACCACGTAATATTGAAGGAGGATATTACATTATTGAAATTGAAACAAAGCACGAAAAATATTTCAAAAACTTAATAATATTAGATTAAGTACCTGGACACAATTATCCAAGTATTCTAACTTATTCTTTTTTTATAAGAAATAATCCAAATAAAATAAGAAAAGCCACTATTAAATAGTGGCTTTTCTCATTTATATATAAAGTTAAATATTAATCCTTCTCAAAGAAAGCAACACTTCCTCCTACCCAATCTTTGTCTTTATTATAACGAACTCCAATCATTTCTCCACGACTTAATCTTGCTAAATTATTAACTAAATAAGGTTTAGTCTTACCACCTTCCCAAATCATTAGCATTCTAATTTCACACTTTACTGGTTCAGTCGGAGATTCTACAACTGGAGCATAGACTACTTTTCTTTGTAATAAAAAGTTTTCAGGATTCTCAATGGCATCTAAATCATCCTTAGTTAAATTGAATTTAACGCCTTCTCCTGCAAAAGAATAAAGTGGTTTTAAAACATAGTTCTCTAAATCTTCTGGATAATTCTCTAATTCATTTAGGAAATAACATTTAGGAACATATTTACTATCTAGAAAAGGCATCGTGTATTTACTGATTCTAAAAAACCAATTTGGATGACCTGCCCATTCTAAGTTATACTCTTTACTAAAATCAAATGTATATTCTAAATCAGTTCTTTTGTCTAATTCATCAAAAATCACTCTATGGAAAACTCGTTTTACTTGCGTTTTTTGCCCTTTCTTATTGATATAATAAACATCCTTACCTTCTGTAATTAAATCTGAAATACAAACTGCTTCAATACCAATTTTGGCTTCACAAGCCAAAAAATCAATATAAGTTGTTTGATTTTTTGGGTCGATTTCCATTAAAATGACATTCTCTGGATTTTCATTTCCTACAATATGCTTTCTTAATAGTTCTATATAACTTTCAGGATTATGACCTGAAAAATATGAAGTTCTATTAGTTGGAATATCAAAATTATTATGATAAGAAGTTGCTAATAAATCTTGGAAAAAGTATAAAGATGGAAAACCTTGTGTTTCAATTAATTGCGGAGTTAAGTCTCCGTTTTCATCCCTTACAATACCAAAATCCATTTGTACAAAAAGAGAATGATTAGGTTCATTAGGAACATCTACTTCAATTGCAGGCTGTGTAATTTCCATAAAATCTGGACGTACAATAACTTCGCTAATTTCATCACAAGCTTCGATTAATCGAGCCTTCAAATCATTAGGAATGAAAATAGGTGTTTCTGCAATTCGGAAAGGAGGACGATGATTGTACTCATTTGCAATTTCATCTAAGAACGCTTGATACTTTTCATTAGTAAAAGATGCGTTATATGCTGTTCTTATTTCGGACATTATAAAATACGTGTTATTGTTTTATGGATTGATAAATACTAAAATGAATGAGGATAAACTTTCTTCATTTTAATACATTAATACAGGATTTTTTTTCGCTTTATTAATCTTTGAAACCGCATTATTCAAGAAAGTAGGTATGACTGTATCATGTGTAGCTACTAACTTGTCTGGATTGTGCAAATCAAAAATCATAGAATCATATTTATCTTGACCATAAGTGTCAATAATGTGATTCATTTTGTCCGTTTCTCTAAACCTTTTTAGCATTCCTACAGGATCAGCTTCTGGGTGAAACTGTGTTCCTATAAATTCTTCTGAGAAACGAACTGCCATAATCGCACGCTCTAAATCTACATGCAAACGGATTTTTTCTAAAGCCAAAATTTTTGCTCCAATTGCTTCTATTGCTTCTACATTCGGCTCTACTAATTGCCAATGACGAAAATCAGCAACATAAAAAGGATCATTCAATTTACCAAAAATGGAATCTGCATTGCCATCTTCTGTATTATGAACTGGAAAAGTACCAAAAGACATTGAATGACGAGGTGTAATTTCACCAATTCCAAAATGATTAGAAATCATCTGAAAAGAATGACAAATGAAAAAAGCATATTTTTTGATTGGATTGTCTGATTTATTATGTTCCCATAGTTTATCAATCAAATCAAAATATTTTACATCCCAATTCCCATCACCTTCTAATGGATCTCCTGGTCCACCAGATGAAATATAAATATCCCAACTTGTATCTGGAATTTCAGCTTTATGTCTAACGTCGAATACTTTCCATTCAAAATCAACTGGAAAATCCCTTACTAATTCAACAATGTTTCCCAATCCTAAATTGGTTACATTATTATTCATATCTAAAATTGCAACTCGTACCATTATTATAAGTTTTAAGATTAAAGGTTTTAAAGGACGAGCATAATTAAACTTAAAATCTCGTCCTTCAATCCCTTATACTTCTTATTTCAACTTTGTCGCTTGTCCAGCCCAATCGTCTCTTTTTCCACGACCTTTGAATGCAGACAAAAGCGAATCTACTAAATCATATTCTTTATTCGTCATTTTACTGACTTGCTCAAAAGTAAAAATCCCCAAATCATTTAAAATTCCTTCTAATTTTGGACCTACACCTTTAATTTTCTTTAAATCATCTTTTTCGGCAGCAGTTGCTTTTCCTATATTGCTTAATAATGTTGTTTTAGCATCTTCTTCTACCTCTTCAGTAGCCTCAGTTTCTATAGAATCATCTGTACTTGCTTCTCCTTTGTCCTCATCTTCCTCTTCAAATAATTCTTCGATTTCTTCGATGATTTCTTCAACAGCTTCTTCTGCTAATTCTTCAGCAAAATCAGCTTCCATTACTTTCTCAATTTGTTCATCAGTCAAAGCTTCAAAAGTTTCCTCAATTGCTTCTTCCAACTCCTCTCCCATTAAAGATAAAACTTCATCCGCTAATGTTCCTGCTTTATTTTCTTTGACTTTTTCGATGCGCATATCGCCTCCAAAAACTCCATTTTCAACAAACATTCCCCATGATAAATTATCTAATTCTGGCTCTTGTTCTAAAGCTCTTTCTATTGCAAATTCAGCAGCAGTAGTTACAACCCAATCAAAATTTTCTTGTCCAACTGAAGTTAATTCAGCATCTGGAGCAGGATTACAAAAATCAATCGCATATGGAATTCCGTCACGAACTGCAAACTCAACTGTATTGAAATCGTAACCTAATGCTTCACATAAACGAACAACATAATCTTCAATTGTCGCTAAAGTTTCAGGATTTGGTTCAGCATCTTGTACATAACGTAAGTGATGCGGATTACGTGGCTCATAAGGCATCACACGAACTCTTCCACCTACATAATAACAACGATAATAATCTTCAAAATCAATATTTTCTTGAAGCATCATTACTAACTGTCCAGTTTCGTCATAAGCTTTGAATAATTCATCTGGATTTTCGACCTTATAAACTGATTTCCAACCGCCGCCAGAATGTGGCTTCATAAAAGCAGGGAAACCAATATGATTAAAAATCGATTCCCAACTAATTGGATATTTTAAATTACGAAAAGATTTATCACTTGTATCATCTGGTCTTTCTTTTGACGGTAACAATACAGTTTTAGGTACAGGAATGCCAACTTTTAAAGCTAATGCATTATTGAAAAACTTTTCATCAGCAGACCACCAAAATGGATTATTAATAACTGCTGTTCCAGTTATTGCAGCATTTTTCAAATATGCTCTATAAAAAGGTACATCTTGAGAAATACGGTCTATAATAACAGCATATTCAGTTGCTTTACCTTGTATAACTTGATCAACTGTAACTGCCTCAGCAACAACACCTTCAACATTCATTGAATTTACTTTATCAATAAATGCCCATGGAAAAGTATCTTCCATTCCAAAAAGAATTCCTATTTTTTTCATTGGTTTATATTATTTTATAAAATGGAAAATATCCATCTGAATAATTTCTATTTTGATTTATAAATCTGAGTATTTTAAAATACTCAGCGAATTAGTTTTAATAAAAGTCAATTGAATGACCTAATAATAAATTACTTACATCTGTGATAAATAATGTGGAAACATTTCTTTCCATAACGGCCAATCATGTTCTTGCCAACCTCTTTCATCATACCAATGATTTACATTCTTATTCTTAAGAATAGTTGATAATTCTTGATTTGATGGGCGACAAATATCCCATTCGGAAGTTCCTAAGATGATTTTCATATTCCACAAATCAGGATGATTCATATTTGGAACAAAATCCATTGGATTATTAAAATATACATTATCATCAAAAAATCCATCCATGAATGAAGTTATACTAAATGCTCCGCTCATAGAAATCATATGAGATACTAATTCTGGATGACGAAAAGCAAAATTCGCTGCATGATATCCACCAAAACTACAACCTGCAACTGCAACTTTTCCTGATGGTGTATTCCAACGTACTTTCTCTACTAATTCTTCAAGAATTGTTTTGTCATACATTTGATGACGACGCACCTTTTCTCCTGGATGAATACTTCGGTTGTACCAACTAATATCATTAATAGAGTCTGGACAATATAATTGAACGATTCCTTGCTCAACAAACCAACGAGCAGATTCAATTAGTTTAAAATCTTTAGCTTCATAAAATCTCCCCATTGTTGTTGGAAAAATTATAACTGGATAGCCACTATGTCCAAATACCAACATCTCTAATTCCTTACCTAATGTTGGTGAATGCCACTTAAAATGTTCTTCTTTCAATTTATTATTTAATTATGAAAGGTGTAAAAATCAATTTTTAATAAGCAACAAAGGTATAAATTAATTTATTAACTAAATAATTTGCACCTTTATAACTAATTGATTTAAAGCATTTTATAAATTCACTCAAGCACTTTTAATAGTTCAGTTTTGAGCAATAACCAAATCTAATTTTGTCTAATTTTAAGAATTACAATTTATACTATAATAGTCATAAATTTGCAATACTTTCTTTTATTCAGAAGTGAATTATATTCTTGAATTATTAATATTAAATTAACCTTATATATATTAGGAAAATGAATAAAATTATGGAATCGCTTTAAATTTAATAGCAATTTTGTGTTTTTGAGTTATTAGAAATAATAAATTCTTATCAATTTTGAGTTAATTATTTAATTAATTAGGTGAGATAAGGTATAAAAAAACCGCTTATTAGATATTATCTAATAAGCGGTTTTTTTATAAAGCTTGAATTAGTTTTTTACGACTTTCTTAGTTAGCAAAGTTTTTCCTTCATTTACAATTCTAATAAAATAAATTCCATTTGGATAATCAGATAAATCAAGTTCTATTTGTTGATTGACATTAGCAGAATGATAAATTATTTGACCTGAATCATTAATTAATTGAATCTGACTATTTAAAAGTAAATCTCCTTGAATTGTTAATCGTTCTTGTATTGGATTGGGATATATTTTAAATGAAATTTCATTTTCTACATTAACAACTATAACACTTGAGTATTCAAAATCAGAATCATAATCTATTTGTTTTAATCTGTAATAATTTTTACCAATATTATAATCATCATCTAGGAATTGATAATGTATTGTTTCTATAGAATTTCCATTACCTTCAACAAATCCTATTTTTTCAAAATCATTTCCATTACTTGATTTTTGAACCTCAAACCCTGCATTATTTTGTTCACTTGAAGTTATCCAGGTCAAAGCAACTTCGTTTCCTTCTGACTTAGCGGAGAAATCGATTAATTCTACTGGAACACTTGCATCTACTGTAAAAGTCATCATATGATTTGAGCCACCATTATTTATATAAATATCAGCATCTTTTGTACCGTCTACTACATTCCAATCTACTTCCGAATGAATATAAATTTCTAAAGTATATGTTGTCAAAGGTGTTAATCCCGAAATCAAATCAGTATTTGGCGTTATATACCACCGACGATTTTGAGCTCCTCCTCCTATATCTGTTGGATCATAGTTTGATAAATCAATCTCCGTAAAAGCCCCACTTGCTGAACCTGTATAAATACGATAATATAACTTTGAATTCATTACATTATCTCCACCGTTTTGATAAGTAAATGCTTGTAAAAGCCCCAAGTTTAGATTAGTGATTGTTCCTAAGTTAGTTCCGTTAAAATCGGGATCTCCAGATGAAGAACAACCTGAAACTTTATAATGAGTATTATTTACTTGTACAAAAGAAGCACAATCACCAAAAAAACCGTAGCCTGCAAAAGCCGAGTTTGCCAATAGAAGGAATAAAGTCTTAAATATTAATTTTTTCATACCTGCTTGATTAAAAAAAATTACAAAAAATTAAACAACTCCAATACGATACTTAGCATTGGAGTTGTTTAATTAAAAATATTTTTGATTAGTTTACTGCTTTACAAAAGTTCCATTATAAATAATGCTTTGATCATTTGTATTCGTTACTTGTAAAATATAATTCCCTTTTGCCAAATTTTCTAGATTGATTTCAACCTGATTTTCTACTCTTTTAGCGTTTTGATAAACAAGTTGACCATTCATATTAAAAATACGAATATTCATTTCTTCTTGTAATTCAGTAGTAACCACTAACTTTTCTGTTGTAGGATTTGGAAATATTGATGCCTTTACTTCATTATCAAATTGAACTATCAAAATATCTGAATATTCAAAATTACCATCAAAGTCATTTTGTTTTAATCGGTAATAGTTTTCTCCAGAAATTGGATTTTCGTCAATAAAATCATAAGTATTCACTTCAATACTTGTCCCATTTCCTTCAATTGTCTCAATCGTTTCGAAATGTTCTCCATCAATAGATTTCTGAACCTCAAAACCAGCATTATTTTCTTCACTTGAAGTAGTCCAAGTCAAAGCGATTTTTCTTGCTTCTGGTGTCGCAGAAAAGGTTGTTAATCTTACAGGAAGAACTATGTTTACCGTAAATTCAGCTTTTAAATTAGCTCCATTATTATTTTCATATATATTAAATAAAGTTCCATTATTATTGCCGTTAGCTTCATAATATATTTCCACGATATAAGTACCAATAGCTGTAATTCCATTTAATAAATCTATTGTACCATTGTTTTGCCATTCTTTATCTCCGCCTGATTGATCAAAATAAGATAACGAATGGGCATTAAAACCACCAGGAGTTCCATCATCTTTATATACTCTATAATACATACTTGCAGCATAAATATCATCACCACTATTTTGATATGTTTTACAACCTGTTAAAGTCATCTCTAATGTATTAGAACCACTTGTAATAGGTCCTAAATCTTTTCCATCAAATGAACTTGAATTTCCTGAAAATGTACCTGAACCATTCAATGATGTATTCAAATAATATTCAAAAACTCCACTTCCAGCAAATAAGGAAGCATTAATAATTAAAGCAAAAATAAACGTAAATAATACTCTCATAATTTGATGTTTTTTATTAAAATTAGTAAAATATATTTATTGTTAATATTCAATATTAAAATATTCTTTTGTGACTGTCAATATTGACGTATTAATGCATTAAATATTGACACAATATATTAGTATTATATTGAATTTTAAAAAAATGAAATATTTGAATTAATTATTAATGTAAATTTTTTGAAAATATTAGATTAGTCTTACAGATCAATAGGAAGAAGATTATAGAAATAAATATTTTGATTGGAAGGAAGTAATTTCGGAAGGATTAGTTTTTTAATATTTTGTTCAGTAAAGTTTAAAATTTAATAAAACAAACTCTTAACCTTTAATTGTTCATTATCAATTGGTTTTATGACTTCTGTGAAGTAATTTTGCAAATATTCTTAAATAGAAAAATATTAATTATGGCAATTATAATTACTGATGAATGTATTAATTGTGGCGCTTGTGAACCAGAATGCCCGAATAATGCTATATATGAAGGTGGCGTAGAATGGTCATTTGCAG
>CAZEOC010000134.1:0-9289 GCA_964513525.1 uncultured Saprospiraceae bacterium
AAAACTGGTATTACAAGCTTCTAAAAGTGGAGAATCATGTTTGATTAACAATTCATCAATTCCATCAATTCGCAAATCGTAGTCTTCTCCACGCATATTGCGTAAAGCTGTCATTAATGCTTTGTAGCGTTTTTTTGGTGTAAGGTTTTCAATCGCTAAATCAGACTTTCTTAATGTTGGAAGTATTCCAGTTAATAAAATATCGGTATCAATTTTATTAACTTTCTTTTGAATTTTATTTAAATAACCTTTTAATTCATTCTCCATTTTGCTCAGGCATTTTCCTTTGAAAACACGAGGTTTAAGGTTACATTCTAAGTTGAATTGAGCTAATTCTGTTTCTACCCAAGGATAATTTTTCATTTTTTCCAACGCTTCCATCGCTTTCAAAGCAGGTTTGAATGCCTTATCTACTAAGCACATTTCTTGTTCTGCACCGATTCTTGTGATATCATCCTCGAACCAATCATTATCCAACATATATTCTAATGCTTGTACATCTTGCAATAAGTTATGTACAAAATGTTGCATTTGTTTTTTATCCTTTACTAATGAAACTCGCTGTTCTCCCATGTTTTTAGGTGTTTTTATAGTTGTTTTGATGAACAATGAATGATATAAAAATTAAAAAAACCTATAATTTTTATATTTAGCGTTAAATATAATTAATTTCATACGTTTATGAATTAATGTTTATAAAAAAGCAATAAACTAAATTTTTAGAATTTGAAATTTTAACTTTTCTAATGTGAAAAAGGAAATTAATTTTGTTCAATTATTCATTAATAATGAATTTTCAATTGATTAAAAAAAGATAGAAAAAATGAGATTAAAATATTTTGTAATAGGAATATTGGCAATTACAAGTTTGTTATTTTCTAATTGTAATTCTGATGATAATGTTCAAGGTTTTGAAATGAATTATTTCAGAGATTTTGAGATTTTTGCAGGCTTGAATACATTCGAAACACATGTTTTTCAATTGACGAATTTTAATGCTGAATTAGAATCGTTTTTAACTTTGAATGGTTTAACTCGTGAAAATGTCAAGGAAATTATTCCAAAATCATTTAGAATAACCAATACAACGGGAAATATTACATTTGAGGATTTGCAACGTATTCGTTTGTTTATTACTAAAACAGATGGCACATTAGAGCGAGAAATTGCGTTTTTTGAACCAGTTCCACTAAGTGTTGGCTATCAAGTAGATTTAGTACCAACTTTAGCAGAAGTTACAGAAATTATTGATTCTGGTGATTTTCATTTGGAATTAAAACTCAACTACAGAACTATTCCGCCACAAACTATCGATGCAAGAATTAATTTTGCTTTTCAGGCAGTAACGGAGTAGATATTTTATTATTAGTGATTAATAATGTTATTCAAATTATGAAACAATCAATAAGTACGATATTATTTTTTCTTCTATTGATGAATCTTTCCGCTCAAAATTTTATAGCTGGAAATTCATATTTGGATAGTACAGGTTATGTAGAGTATATCGCAGGAAATTTACCAATTGTCTTATCTGTACCGCATGGCGGATATTTAGAACCTACTTCGATTCCAGATAGAACTTGTAATGGTTGTTCTACTGTTCGAGATGCTTATACACAAGATTTAGCAAGAGAATTACAAGCAGCAATTCATCAAAAAACAGGTTGTTATCCACATTTAATTATCAATTTATTACATCGAAAAAAATTTGATGCGAATCGAGATATTGGTGATGCAGCAGATGGAAATCCAACGGTTGAACAAGCTTGGAGCGCTTATCATCAATTTATAGATTCTGCAAAAGCAACTGTTTCTAATACTTATAATCGAGGAATCTTCTTTGATTTACATGGTCATGGACACACGATTCAACGAATTGAATTAGGATATTTGATGAGTCGTAGTGAACTGCAATTGTCAGATAATGATTTGAATACGATGACTTATATTGATGAAAGTAGTATTAAAACTTTAGTTGGAGATAATCTAAATGGAAATACACATGCTGAGTTATTAAGAGGTCAAAATAGTTTTGGAACAATGTTAGAAAATCGAGGTTATCCGACTGTTCCGAGTGATATTACACCATTTCCATTGAGCTCAGAACCTTATTTTTCTGGCGGATATAATTGTCAAAGACATGGTTCAATAAATGGTGGTTCGATTGATGGAATTCAAATCGAATGTAACCAAAATATTCGCTTTACAACTGTTGCAAGACAAGAGTTTGCAGATAGTTTAGCGGAATCAATTGTTCATTATGTTGATAATCATTATGATGAAGAATTTGAAGGGAATTATTGTCACGCTATATCGAGTAGTAAAACAGTTAACAATAGTATTGATTTAGAAATCTTCCCTAATCCATTTGATAATCAATTAAGTTTAAAAAGTAATTATGAATCGCTTGATATTTTCATCTATAATCAAATCGGACAAACAATAGAAACGATACAATGGAAGGGTTCGCCAATTGATTTATCCGATTTAAAAATAGGCATTTATCATATAATAATAAGACAAGAAACCAATACAATTGCATCTGAAATTATTATTAAACAATAAAATAGATTTGGGTCTATGACATTTTTTTAATCTTTCAGGTTGGTCAAACAAAACAAGAAATGGTTAAAATACTTATTTCTTGTTTTAATGAAAATATATTCAGCAAACGACCAAAATTGTTTTTTGCTGCGAAGTAGGAACTTCATGCTACGTTTTTTCATTTTCAATTCTTCATTTTCAATTTTCAATTATTTAAAAGTTATTTTTACGAAATGAAACAGACGATATTTTTTTCATTTTTAATATTAATAATTGGTTGTACACCAAAAGTAGTTGAAACTGTAAAAACGACAAGTATTCCACAAGTTGTACAAGACAATATGGTTTACATCACACCTTTTGAAACTAAACGAAATTATTCAGCGACATATATGGAAGCGATAAGTTTCTATAAGCAATTAGAAAAAGCTTATCCGAATAATTTAATGATAAAAGAAGTTGGTGTATCAGATGTCGGACGACCAATGTATAATATTATTTTATCAGAAAATGGAGCGAATACAACTGAAAAAACTCGAGAACAAAACAAACAAATTTTGTTTATTAATAATGCAATTCACGCTGGAGAACCTTGTGGAATTGATGCATCAATGTTGTTAGTTCGAGATATTTTAGCCTCGGATTATTTGAAACGACAATTGAAAAAATTGACAATTGTTATCATTCCTGTTTATAATATTGGTGGAAGTTTGAATAGAAATAATACGACAAGAGCAAATCAAAATGGACCAATTGAATATGGTTTTCGAGGCAATGCTCAAAACTTGGATTTGAATCGAGATTTTATTAAATGTGATTCTAAAAATGCAACAACTTTTAATAAAAATTTTACGAATTGGATGCCAGATATTTTCATTGATAATCATACGTCAAATGGAGCAGATTATCAATATACGATGACTTTAATTCCAACACAACATAATAAATTAGCGAAGCCTTTAGCTGATATTTTGAATGATGAAATGTTACCAGATTTGTTCAGAAAAATGAAAGTAAATAGATACGAAATGACACCTTATGTCTATGCTCGAACGACTCCAGATGAAGGAATTGCAGGCTTTTTAGATTTGCCACGATATTCTTCTGGTTATGCTGCTTTGTTTAATTGTATCAGTTTTATGCCAGAAACGCACATGTTGAAACCGTATAAAGACAGAGTGAAATCGACTCGAGCATTTATGCTTTCGGTTGTTTCATTTATGTATAAAAATGAGGATAAACTGAAAGCTGCAAAAGCTGCGGCAATTGCAGAAACGAAAACAAAAAAGAACTTTGATATTAATTGGGAAATGGATAGAACAAAAGTAGATTCTATTAATTTTAAAGGCTATACTGCTAAATATAAACCGAGTGAAATTTCAGGTTTGGAGCGTTTGTATTATGACCAAAATGAACCTTATGAGAAGATAATTCCACATTATAATTATTATAAAGCAAGTCAAACGATTGAAAAGCCAACTGCTTATTTAGTGCCACAATCTGCCTGGAAAGCTATCGAACGATTACAAAATAATAAGGTCGAAATGCAACAATTGCAAAGCGATACAACTTTGGATGTGGAAGTATATTATATAGAAGATTATGAATCTCGAACAGCAGTTTATGAAGGTCACTATTTACATTCAGACGTAAAAGTAAGAACTGAAAAACAAAGCGTAAAAGTGAAAAAAGGAGATTTTTTGATTTTTACAAATCAAGATAAAAACCGATACATTATTGAAACTTTAGAACCTCAAGCGCCAGATTCTTATTTTGCATGGAACTTTTTTGATGCTTTTTTACAACGAAAAGAATATTTTTCGCCTTATGTATTTGAAGATTTAGCAGTGCAGATTTTAGCAGAGAATCCAACTTTAAAAGCTGAATTAGAAACTAAAAAAGCAGCTGATGAAAAATTTAGAAATTCTGCTTATGCTCAATTATTTTTTATTTATGAACGCTCGATATTGGCGGAGAAAACTTATATGCGTTATCCGATTTTTCGATTGAAATAAATGAAAAAATTTATTTTATAATCAACTAAAATCAAATGATTACGAAAAGTAATAGGTTTAAATAAGTCCGTCATACCGACGAAAGTCGGTATCTCCTTGAGTTAAGAGTACTCGGATTTATCAAAATTGAGTTTCATTTTTTGGGAGATACCGACCTACGTCGGTATGACGGACTTATTTAAAATTTTGGAATTGTGAATCATTCCGTTTATCAGGATAATTATAAAAGATTTTATATTGAAAAAATTATGAATTTAGAAAATACAAAGAATCTAACATTAGAACAAGTAGAGAAATTACTTAAAAAGAAATTATCGGGTTTCGATTTGAAAGTAGTGAATAATGTTGTGATGGTACAGAAAACAGAATCGGTAAAACTCAATGTGGTTATAGAAGAAGATTATATTCAAATCGTAGAAGCAGTAGATTTTATTCCAAAAATTGCAACTGCTTTAGCAACAGTTGGTTTCGTGTATTACTTCCTTCAATATCTGGATATTCCTAATTGGGTAAAAATTATTGGATATGTTTTAGGATTTTTACTTGGAGGTGCTTTGGGCGATTTATTACACAAATCCAGATTTAAAAAAGAATACGATACATTCAAACCTAAGGTAATTGGGATAGTTCAAAAGAAATTAAACGAGTGACGAATCGCTCCTTACAGTCACTGACGAGAAACGAACGCTTCGCTTGACGACTGAAAAACTGGAGTATTGTTTTGAATGATTTTTTTGGTAAGATGCTAATTGTAAAGCTAATTGTTTGAAGTAGTGAGTTCATTTCTTTGATAAAAATATTACCAAATCTTACATGTTCAAATCATTTTGCAAAAAAATATTTGATTCTGTAAGGTTGGTCATCATGAGTTTAAAGTCTTATATTTAATGTACGGCTATTTTATATATATTAAACTATTCGTCAATCGTCAAGAGAGCAAAGCGAACGACTCATCACTCGTTTCTTTTTATTTTGAAATAAAATTGTATTTTCGCAACCTAAGTTACAGTAGAAAGTAATTCATGGAAGAAATTGTCCATATTTAATATTTAATAATTATTTATTCATGCAGAAAGTAAAACACGTTGCGATAGCAGGAAATATTGGTGCAGGAAAAACAACCTTGTCTTCTTTATTAGCAAAGCATTTTAATTGGGATGTTCATTTTGAAGATACAACAGATAATCCATATTTAGCAGATTTTTATGAAGATATGCAACGTTGGTCATTTCATTTACAAATCTATTTTTTGAATAGTCGTTATCAGCAGTTATTGAATATTCAAAATGGCGATAGAACGGTGATTCAAGATAGAACAATTTATGAAGATGCCTTTATTTTTGCTCCGAATTTATATGAAATGGGACTGATGACTTCTCGAGATTTTGATAATTATTTTAATTTATTCAAAACGATGAGTACGCAAGTAAATCCACCAGATTTATTAATCTACTTACGAGCAAATATTTCTACTTTGGTAGAACATATCCAGTCAAGAGGAAGGAATTATGAAGGGAATATGAGTTTGGATTACTTGAAACGATTGAATAAACGTTATGAAGATTGGATTACAGAATACACAGATGGAAAATTATTAATCATTAATGTTGATGATGTGAATTTTAAAGATAATCCAGAACATTTAGGTGATATTATTAATAAAGTTTCTGCGGAATTGCATGGACTTTTCTAAGCGTTAGAATAATGAATTACTAAATTCGACCTATTTTATTATGATTATTGAATAGACTAAAGTAATGACTTCAGAAAGATTAGAAAAACTATTGAAATTTTATGAAGCATCTCCAAAAGATGCTTTTATACAATTTGCTTTAGCAAAAGAATATGAGCAGTTGAGTGTAGTGGAAAAAACTTTTGAGTTCTATCAAAAATTAGTAACCGAAAATGAGGATTATGTTGGTACATATTATCATTTTGGAAAATTCTACGAAGCTCAAACTGATGTAAATAAAGCAATCGAAACTTATGATAAAGGTATCGAAATAGCTAAAAAAGTAGGAGATAATCATGCTTTAGCAGAATTAATGGAAGCAAGAAATTCACTTGCTTAGAGGTTAGTATTTAGACTTTAGAATTATTATGTTTGTAGTCTAATATCTAACTTCTAAATACTAAAATCTAAATAAAAAATGAAAAAATTAAAACCCGCTTCGGCTTGTATCCATTCTGGGGCAATTCACGATAAAGAATTTGGTGGCGTAAACTCTCCAATTTACACATCTTCAGCCTTTGATTATAGAAATGGAGAGGTTGTTTACCCTCGATATTATAATACGCCAAATCAAAAAGTAATTTCAGAACGAATCGCAGCTTTGGAAAATGGAGAAGCTGGAAAGGTTTTTAGTTCTGGAATGGCAGCAATTTATACTGCTTTAATGGCGATTTTGAAACGTGGTGACCATATCATTTTTCAAGTAGATTTATATGGTGGAACACATCATTTGACACAAAATGAATTACCTCAAAATGGTATTGAATGTAGCTTAATTGATGCATCAAATCCTACAAATATTGAAGCTGCAATTCAGCCAAATACGAAAGCGATTTATATTGAAACGCCTTCTAATCCAATATTGAAAATTATTGATATTGAAGCAGTCGCAAAGATTGCAAAAGCAAATAATCTAATCAGTTTAATTGATAATACTTTTGCTTCTCCAATTAATCAACGTCCGATTGATTTTGGAATTGATATTGTTTTGCATAGTGGAACAAAATATCTTGGAGGACATAGTGATGTTTGTTTTGGTGCGGCTGTAAGTTCAGAAATATTAATGAATAAGATTCATTCAAAATCGACTGTTTATGGCGGAAGTTTGAATGGTTCGACTTGTGCCTTAATAGATAGAAGTTTGAAAACTTTAGCCGTTCGTGTGGAAAGACAGAATGAAAATGCTTTAGCATTGGCAACATTTTTAGATGATTTACCTATGGTTAGAAAGGTTTATTATCCAGGATTAGAATCGCATATAGGTTTTGAAACCGCAAAAAAACAAATGCTTGGTTTTGGTGGAATGCTATCTTTTGAATTGAGAATCAACCATTTAAATGATATTGATTTATTTCTAAGTCATTTAAAAATGGTTATGCCAGCAGTGAGTTTAGGTGGAGTTGAAACTTTAATTACTTCACCAAGATTAACTTCTCATGCGAAGGTTTCAGTAGAAGAACGTCGAAAAATGGGCGTTTCTGATGACTTATTACGTCTATCTGTTGGAATAGAAGCAATAGAAGATTTAAAAGAGGATTTGTTATTTGCAATTAATAAAGTAGAAACTCATTCATTAATCGCTTAGTTATTTGAACCGGAGAATATCGAATTATAAATGCTGAATAATTACAAAAAAAGACTTAAATTCGATATTCAAAAAGTTTCAATAAATTCAAAGATATGAAAGTCTTTTTTCATTTGTTATTTACTATAGGTTGTTGTTTGTCAGTGACTTGTGTTTTTGCACAAGCATTTCAAGAACAAGAAATTATTGTAATGTTAGAAGCAGATGAAGAATGGGAAGATTTTGAAAAATCATTAAAAACCGTTTCTCTATTTAATCTGAATTCTGAAAATTCTACTTCTGATAATATTCTTTTGATTAATAATTGGTTGGTTAATTCAAGAATGATTTCTAAGTCTATGAATATTGGTGTACTTACGATTCAAGAAGATTTGGATGAATTAGAAATTATAAAAGAAATTAACAAATTGACTCAAGTCAAAGCTGCAGCACTGAATTATTACGCAGATTATAGAGGTGTTCCAAATGATAATTTATATCAACAGCAATGGAATATGGATATAATTGATGCACCAAATGCATGGAATTTTTCCAAAGGTGGCGTTACTGCAAATGGCGACACAATTGTTGTTTTTGTTATAGACGAAGGAATAGATTTAATGCATGAAGATTTGGCTGAAAATATCTTTATTAATCATGCAGAAATTCCAGATAATGGAGTTGATGATGATAATAATAATTATATAGATGATTATCAAGGTTGGTACTTATCTACAAGTTCAGATAATCATGCACCAGCTACTCATGGTGTTGGTGTTTCTGGGATTATAGGTGCAAAAGGAAATAATGAAAGTGGAATTAGTGGCGTAAATTGGAAGGTGAAAATTTTACCTTTTTCTATTGTAGAATCTCAATTGACCGCAGAAAATATTATAAAAGCTTATGATTATGCTTTTGAAATGCGAAAGCAATATGAACTTACAAATGGAACAGAAGGTGCATATATAGTTGCTACGAATTTGTCAGCTGGTTTCCGAAGGCGTTTCCCAAATTCATTTCCATTTTTTTGTGAAATGTATGATACTTTAGGCACAGTTGGGATTTTGAGTGTAGTTGCGACAGGTAATAATGAAAATACAAATGTAGAATTAGTAGGAGATGTACCAACACTTTGCGAATCAGAATTTTTAATTACCGTAACAGATACAGATTCTATGGATATTCGTAAAGGTGCAGCAGGTCAAAATTCGGTTGATTTAGCTGCTCCTGGAAATGGATGTTTTACAACTGCTCCAATTAGTAATTATAGATATTTTAGTGGAACATCTTGTGCAACACCTCATGTAACTGGCTCAGTTGCTTTGATGTATAGTTTGGATAATGATTTGTTTGGAAATGAAATAAAAGAACGTAAAGTAGAAACTGCGCTACAAATCAAGTCATTAATATTAGATAATACTGATAAAATAGAAA
>CAZEOC010000135.1:0-9249 GCA_964513525.1 uncultured Saprospiraceae bacterium
AGAAAAGAAACGCTCAAAGGAAGAACCTTGGCGCGTTGACCCTAAGGATGAAAAGAAGTTTTGGGGCAAAGTCAGTAAATCTCTAATTAAGAAATCATTAGATAGAGATGAAGATGAACAACAAGAAGTTTTGGCGAATAATCGTCAATTATTACAACGAATTGTTAGTCGTTACTCTTCCGAAATTGTGGGTAGATTCAAGGTGAAAACTTACATTTTTGCTCGGTCGTTTTTATCTCTTGCTTTCACTCGTTTATTGAATTCGATTGCAAGTAAAAACATTTTAAAAGTATTTAGTCGTCGTTATCGTTTACAACAAAAAATTCAGGCAAAAGGAGAAATTGAATTAATTCGTGCTTTAGCAAAGAAAGGAACTGTCGTTATTGTTCCTACGCATTTCTCTAATTTGGATTCTATTCTTATTGGTTTAACGGCTGATTTTATAGGAATTCCAGCCTTATCTTATGGAGCTGGTTTAAATCTTTTTAATACTGGTGTTTTAGCTTATTTCATGAATCGTTTGGGTGCATATCGAATTGATAGACGTAAAAAAAGTAAGATATATTTAGAAACTCTAAAGGCTTACTCAACGCTTTCAATCAAACGTGGTGCACATAGTTTATTCTTTCCTGGAGGAACTCGTTCTCGTTCTGGAATGATTGAAAAATCACTTAAAATGGGAATTTTAGGAACAACTATTGAATCCCAAAGACAAATTTTTGAAGCTGGTCGAGAGGATAAATTATTTATCGTCCCGATGGTTTTAGGCTATCATTTTGTGTTGGAAGGAAAAAGTTTGATTGAGCAACATTTGAAACGAACTGGTGAAGGGAAATATCTTGTTCCGAATGATGAATTCCGTAGTTATCGTAAGATGCTAAACTTTGTATATCAATTTTTTAATTCTAATTCTGAAATTATAGTTTCTTTTGGAAAACCAATGGATATTTTTGGTAATCAAGTTGATGAGAATGGAAATAGTTTTAGCTCAAGAGGTAATTTAATTGATATAAAAGACTATTTCAAAACGAATGATATACTTACGAAAGATAAGCAACGAGATATTGAATACACGAAGCTTTTAGCCAATATTATTGTCAAGCGATTACATGCTGAAAACATCGTACTTTCAAGCCAAATGATGGCTTTTACAGCTTTTAATTTAATTAAAAGTAAACATCCAAATTTAGACATTTACGGTATTCTGAGATTATCTGATTCTGATAGATTAATCAAAAAAGAGGAATTCCTTTCTGCTTTAAATCGCTTACGTACTCAACTAATTTTATTGGAAAAAAATAATCGTTTAAAACTTTCAGAGATTGTTAAAGGTGATGATTTTGATGCCTTTGTCAAAGATGGTTTGAAACACTTAGGAACTTATCACACAGAAAAAGTACTAAAACAAACTCGAAAAGGTGATTTTATTACTGATTCGATGAAGTTATTATTGTACTATCATAATCATTTAGTTGGTTATGAATTGGAACGAAGTGTTAGTTGGATTGAAACGAATTGATACCACCAAATTATAAAATCATGAGAATATTTATTACAGTTTGTATTACCATTTTTTTGTTTAGCTGTACTGCTCAAAAAAATGTCACTTCAAATGACGATTTATCAAATTTAGTAAAAATGATGACTGGAACTTTTAATAGTTCTGCTCAAGCTAATGCTGATTCAAATTATTATGACATCACTTTAAATATGTATCCGATTTGGACAGAAAGAAGCGGAAATTGGCTTTATGTTGAACAAGCTATAACTCAAGGTTTAGAGCGTCCTTATCGCCAGAGAATCTATAAAGTAGAATATAAAGAAGGTTTATATATCAGCAGTGTATATACTTTACCATCGCCGAAAGATTATATTGGTGCATACAAAACGCCGAAAAAATTTGATGCATTAACCTTTGAAGAATTATCAGAAAGAGAAGGTTGTGCGGTAATAATGAAAAAATTATCTAATGGTAATTTCCAAGGGGAAACAGGAGCGAACTCTTGTGGAAGTACACTAAGAGGTGCAGCTTATGCAACTTCTGAAGTTGAGATTTTACCAAATAAAATTGTCAGTTGGGATAGAGGATTTTTTGAAGATGGAAAACAAGCTTGGGGAGCAACTAAAGCGGGTTATATTTTTGATAGAATTGATTAGACAAAACTACAAGCAAATAAAAAAGGCGACTTCAATATTGAAGTCGCCTTTTTGTTGGTAAAACGTAAATTTGATATTATAAATAATTTTAATCAAATAAAATTTAATAAATTAAGTTTATAAAATATATTGAAAGTTTAGCAAGGACAAAATAGAGATCATTTTCCTCACCATTAGATCTCTTGTCCTTGCTACTTTCATACTCTTACCTTAATTCAAAAATTGCATTACTTAATCTTAAGTATTTTTTGAAAGCCTTTGCTTTCTATATTTTCTAAAACTTATTACACATAAGTTATATTTCCTCTTTCGATAATGTAAATATGGGGCTTAAAAAAGCTACAAAAAATTACATTTATACCAAATTGTACTTAATAAAAAGAGAAATTAATTAACACAAAACACTAACAATCAATAATTTAATCCTTTTTTTTAAAATTGATTTGTACGAGACTTTTATTCACAAAAAATGATAATTTATTAAAAAAGCAATATTAAGTTCTTGAATAATTGTATTCTGGCACTTATTATTAAATAAAAAAGCTAAAACATTACTGTTTTAGCTTTTCCAAAAATAATAGTCAATCTTATTTGTAAATAATTATTTAATAACGAAGTAATAAAATGCTAATAATGCTAAAACTAGAATTATTAGAAAATATCCTCTCATCAATAATTTATCTCTTTTGATTCTTGCAGTTAACTCGTTAATTTCCTCTTTCAATTCAATTCCTTGAATAATTTTATCAATCGCACTTTCTGTATTAACGGTAAAAACAGAATTTTTAATTATATAATCAACTGCACCTTTTTTCAAAACATCAACTGCAACCGAAACATTATCTTGAGAAGATAACATTGCAACTTTAGTATCAGGAGCAGTTTCTACGATTCTGAGTAAAGTATCCAGACCGTTCATTGCACCTTCTTTTTCAGTATCCATATGATAATCTAAGATAATGATATCAGGCTTTTGGGTAAGGTTTTCTAAGCACTTTTCACCTGAAGAAAAAGAGTGAACTTCTAAATCTTCTCTATTTTTTAATTTAAATTCAATCATTCGGCGAACCATCGCCTCATCATCAACAATAAAAACTTTATATTTCCTACTCATAATTTTAATTAATATATTTTGCCAACCCTCTTACTATACTGATTCGAATCATTTCAAAAATTGATTCTCCTTTTGTAGCTTTTCTAATTTATCATTGAGGGAATCAACTCGTTTATCTCGCTTTTTATATCTCAAAAATACTAAAATTTGAGTACTTGCTGATCCAACTAATAATAATAATACCCCCAAAACTACGGATTCTGTTTGATTAAAAACAATAACTGTTATTACTAATACAATATTTACAAAATAAAGTGCAATACTTGCCATTTTATGCGTAACTCCAGAAGCAAGAAATTGATGGTGAATATGATTTCTATCGGGTGAAAATGGTGATCTTCCTTCCAAAATTCTAATAACCATCACTCTAAGCGTATCTGTTACTGGTATTAATATTATACCTAATACGACGATTGGAGGAGATATAACATTGAGTTTCTCAGTATTAGATCCAATATTCATAAAAGTAATAGACAAAATTGCAACAGATAAACCTAATAGTAAAGATCCAGTATCTCCCATGAATATTTTGGTTGGATAGCTACTAAAGTTATATCTAAGAAAGGCTAACAAAGAGCCACCAATTGCGAATGCTAATATTGCATAATCATATTGTTCATAAACATACATCAATCCACCGAATGTCAAGCAATTGATTCCTCCTAATCCACCTGCCAAACCATCTATACCATCTATCAAGTTAAATGCATTAGTAATGCCGACAATAAAAAACATTGACAAAGCGTAACTGATGTAAATATTAAGTTCGTAAATACCTAATAAACCATACAGACTTGTAATTCTTAAACCGCCATAAGTAATCAAGCCAGCTATAAATATTTGAATTGCAAGTTTTGGTAAAGCCTCCATGACAATTAAATCATCTTTCAATCCCATGAAAAATAGTATCATATAACTTGTCAATACATATTTATACTCACCTGCTATCAAAGATTCATTTGGTGACCAAATTATAAAAGTAATCAGAACTCCAATGAATATTCCTAATCCTCCAAGACTTGGGATTTCTCTTTTATGTACTTTTCTTTCATCAGGAACATCAAATAAGTTTTTCTTGTAGGCAATTTCTAATATAGAAGGGATACTAAGATAGGTTATCATAAAACCAGTTAAAAAAACTAATCCCAACTTTAATAAATTATCATCCATTATTATAAAAGTTATTTAATTGGAATAAGATTTTTCCAATAAGTGATAAACCAAAAATAGTTTAATAGTTGGTATTTTTTCATTTATTAGAAAATTTTTTCTAAATATATCTATTAAACATCAATTTTATTACCAATTAATATACAACCAAGTTTTTAATTAATATTTTTGCATTATATTTGAAAGTCCCCAACCAAATTTGAAATACAATAATATTCAATTTACATATAAAACAAGACAATACACCTAAAATCTAGTATAATTCATGGCAAAGAAAAATAAATTAGCAATTATAGGAACAGTAGGTTTACCTGCAAGATATGGTGGATTTGAAAGTTTAGTGGAAGAATTAGTAAAATATTTAAATGATGATTTTGAAATAACTGTTTATTGTAGTGGAAAGTTTTATCCCAAAGCTGAGCGCCAAGAAAGTTATAACGGAGCTACACTTAAGTATATTCCATTGAATGCCAACGGTTTCCAATCTATTCCTTATGATATAATATCTATTTTCCATGCTGCTTTTAAAGCTGATATTTTATTAATACTCGGAGTTTCAGGCTGTTTTGTTTTACCTTTTATAAAATTCTTCACTAAGAAAAGAGTCTTTGTGAATATAGATGGAATTGAATGGAAAAGAGATAAATGGAGTAGTTTCATTAAAACCTTTTTAAGGTATTCTGAGATAATAGCCGTTGAAGTAGCCGAAGATATTATCACAGATAATGAAGTAATTCGACAATACTTAAAAGCAACTTATAATTACAATTCCAATTTAATAGAATATGGAGGAGATCAAGCAAAATTGATTTCTCCTTCGAACTATTTTTTAGATAAATATTCCTTTTTAGGGAATAAATACTTATTTGGTGTTTGTAGAATTGAACCTGAAAATAATATTCATATTATACTTGAAGCCATTACTAAACAAGACAAATACCCTTTTGTAATGGTTGGAAATTGGACATATAGTGAATATGGAACCAATCTAAAAGAGAAATATCACAATGGAGAAACAATCTTCTTGTTAGACCCTATTTACGAACCTATTGAACTCAACACTTTACGTTCAAATTGTTACTTATATATTCACGGTCATAGTGCTGGCGGTACAAATCCTTCTTTAGTAGAAGCAATGAATCTTTCTTTACCAATAGTTACTTTTGATGTTGGTTATAATAGAGAAACTACAGAAGATCAGGCATTGTATTTTAAAACTGCTAACAAATTATTGGATATAATAAATAATTTTGATGATACGCAAAGGAAGAAATTATCTAAAGAAATGTTGAATATCGCTAAACGTAGATATACTTGGGAAATAATTGCGAACAAATATAAAAAAATGATGTCAAAAGAAATCATCGGAATGAAAGGCTAAATACCTTCATAAAGTATTAACATTCAAATTAAAATACATAGAAAAAAGTCTACAATTAAAAAATAAATCTTCAAAAAGTATAAAAACTTGATTATAATCCATACTCATTGTAGCATAGACTAATCTCAATTATTGTCATTAACAATACAATTCTAAATAATATTTTTTTGATTTAATATTCATTATTAATTGAAAAACAATTTACAACTTTTCCCATATATGGAAACAAAGTAATTTGTAAAAACCATAACATACTGTTTATCAATCAATTACTAATAAGGAATAATTATTTCTATTTCTTCTTATGAGAACACCTTTATATATTTTACTTTTGCTTTTGAATGTCACGTTTTGACATTTATTATACAAGAATTAATAGACAAATTTTAAATTTTACCGTATTAATAAAGGATTTGCAATAGTTTTATATTTTCTACAAGAAGTTTTCAAATCTATATAGAAACACCACAATTTCAAATTTTACAAATGAAAAAATTATTATTTATCATAAGTTTTCTTGTCTTTACAATCACTACAAATGCACAATTAGTTATCACAATTGCAGGAGTTTTAGATAGTACAGGCGCATTAAATGGTCCTGCATTACAATCACATTTCAATAATCCTCATGGAATTGCAGTTGATGGTTTTGGTAATATTTATGTTGCAGATAGATTTGGACATAGAATTAGAAAAATTACACCCGCAGGAATAACATCTACTTTGGCGGGTTCTGGAGTTTCAGGTACAGCAGATGGATTTGGCACTAGTGCAGAATTCAATGAACCATGGGGATTGTGTGCTGATTCTTTAGGAAATGTCTATGTTGCAGATACTCGAAATAATTTAATTAGAAAAATAGATGTTAGTGGAAATGTAACTACTTTGGCAGGAACAGGTAGTTTTGGAACGACAAATGGTCCAGCACTTGCAGCCACATTTGGTAATCCAACAGGAATAGAAATAGATGAAACAACAGGAATAATTTATGTTGCGGATCACTTAACACATATCATACGAAAAATAGATCCGGCAGGAAATGTTTCTATTTTAGCTGGTGCACCTTATTTGACTGGTAATACAAATGGTGTCGGTTTAGCAGCTACTTTCAATAGACCTTACGGTTTGACATTAGATAATGCTGGAAATATAATTGTTGCTGATGAATGGAATCATTTAATTAGAAGAGTTACACCAACCGGAGTAGTAACAACAATTGCAGGAAATGGAATTATAGGTAGTTCTGATGGTGTCGGTGCAAATGTATCCTTCAATTATCCATGGGATATTGCAGTAGATAATAATGGTGATATGTTCATTGCAGATGGATATAATGATGTTATTCGTAAAATTGATCCTAATGGGAATGTGACTACTTATGTAGGTACAGCAGGAAACTCAGGTGCTACAGATGGAACTGGTCCAGCTGCTACTTTTAATGGTGCAACAGGAATTGCTTATTTTGATGATACTGATGAATTATATGTAGGCGATGCATACAATGAATTAATAAGAAAAATAATAAATCTAAATATTCAATCTGTTGCTTTACAACTAACAACAGGGACTTCAACTGTGATTTGTGAAGGAGATACAATAGGTTTTAGAGCTGCTCCAGAAATTTATAGTAGTTATGATTTTTTTGTTGCAGGTAATTTAGTTCAATCTTCAACAAGTGAATTTTTTGAAACAAGCACTTTGTCTCCAGGAAATTATTTCTTTAGTGTAACTGCTTATGATAACTCAGGAAATTCTGTAAACTCATCTGATGTTTTTGTTCAAGTTTTAGCTGCACCAAATCCAAGTCTTACTGTAGTTGGTGTGCCTACTTTTTTTGATGGAGATTCTGCTACTTTAATTGCAACTGCAGGAGATAGTTATTTATGGAATACAGGACAAACCACAGGAGCTATAACGGTTTACAATACAGGTGATTATTGGGTAGATGTTACAAATGCTAATGGTTGTGTTGGGCGTTCTGATACAATGAGTATAGTTGCAACACCCTTCTCTGTTGATCCTGAAATTGAAATCATTGAAGGTACAATAAGTACTGCCGTAGATGGTTCTTCGGGTACAGTTTGTTATGGTTCTGCCGCCTTATTACGTTCCAGTTACAACTCTGGCAATCAATGGTTTAAAGACGGGTTTCCAATCAATGGAGCAACTGATTTTGAATTTTTAGTATTCGATTCTGGACAATACCAAGTAGAAGTATTAGATAGTTTAGGTTTTACTCTATTCTCAAATACAATTGATATTACACTTCTACCAAAACAAATTAATAATTGGATTGCTAATCCGCTTACACCAACTCCAAATCAAACGGTGCAATATATATCTGATGTTTCATCAGAAGTAACCAATTACTTTTGGAATTTTGGTGATACCATTTCAGGGAGTGATAATTTTTCTAATCTTGATTTACCGACTCATAGCTATGCAAATGTCGGTTTATATACTGTTACCCTCATTACTTCTGATGTAGTAGGTTGTACAGATACAATGACTCGAATAGATTATATTGATGTTACTGACGATGGCAACGGAAGTGGTGGTGGATCTGGTGGCTCTGGAGGAGGAAATCCAACAATTAACGATGGAGATGTTTTCATACCTACCGCATTTACTCCAAATGGAGATAACACAAATGATATTTTCTATGTCAGAGGTGGCGATATTATTGGAGTCAATATGAGTATTTATAATCAGTGGGGAGAAAGAGTCTTTTATTCTGATGATCAAGCTATCGGATGGGATGGAATTTATGATGGAAGAGAAGTACAATTAGGCACATATGTCTATGTTATCAATCTTCAATTTACCGATGGAAGTGAAAATACTTATACAGGTAAAGTAACCGTAATTAGATAATTCACCAATTCAAAACAAGTAATTAATTAATATGAAATATATATTCACTTTTCTAATATCTATAAGTTCCATAATTACAGTATTTGCACAAGATGCACATTACTCTTTGTATCAATATGCACCAGTATATTTGAATCCTGCCTTGACGGGTCAAATTAATTCTACCAATCGATTAACATTAAATTATCGTGGACAATGGACTGCTATTAATACAGGTTATAGAAATATTGGAGCAACCTTTGACAGAAAAGTTAAAAATAGTGGTTGGGGATTATTATTAAATAGAAATGATGCTGGAGAAGCAAGTTTAAGTAATACAAACGTATATTTTAATTATGCTTTAGGTAGAAATTTGTCTAAAAGAGGTAGAATTTCAGTAGGTGCACAAGGTGGGCTTACTCAACGTGCATTTGACCCAACTAAATTCACTTTCGATTCACAATATGGTACTAATGGTTTCGATCCAACACAAAGTAATGGTGAAAACTTCACTCGAACATCTGTATTAGTTCCTGATTTTAATATTGGATTTGCTTTTCAGTTATTAAGAAGT
>CAZEOC010000136.1:0-9240 GCA_964513525.1 uncultured Saprospiraceae bacterium
CTTTTGAACTTTCGCATTGAAGTAACAGAAACGTCTTCTAATTCCGCCACAACTATTGTATCTCCTGCATCTGTAACCATGATAGAAACTACTTGACCACCAATTGTAGTTTTAGTAGTTTTGGGCTTTTCCGCTTTTTGAGCCTGAATTCCAAAACTTGTTAGCATCAGAAAAAAAAGAATGAATATATTTTTCATAGTTAAAATGTTATATGGTGGTGTATTAATCTTTGTTTTTGTTTGTTACCTATTATATGCCAAAATCTATTCCATCTCTATCAAATAAATTGTTAATCATTGATTATGAATTAGTTATGTTTTCAATTAATCAATCATAAGTTTAATTCATTCCCAATTTAGGAGCTAAAAGTACGATTAATTCCACGAAACTAAGACGATTGTTAATTAGAAAGTGACGATTCTATATGTTAAATAATTCCTTAGATTTGCGTTAATTTAATAACGCATTATTTATAGTTATAATACATATTAATAAAACATTAAGTATAAATTCTACTATTTCAATGAAAAAAATACTAAAAGGATGCTGTCTATTACTTGTTTTTGGACTTTTGAATGCTTGTTTATCACCTGATGATATTAAATTGGACGATAGAGAAAAAAATAAAATGATACAACAGCTTTTTACAGAAAAAGCAACAGAGATTCAGCCTAAAATTGATAAAAGTTGTTCGCATAATTACAATAGAATGGTTTCTAAAGCAACCGATTCTTTAGTAAATGTTTATTTGGATTCAATCAATCTTAATAAGTAAGTGATTGAAATAAGTTAAGTCAATTTATAATAAGAAAACAGAAAGTAGATTACTATGAATACAAGGTTACTAATAATTTTTTCAATCATATTTCTTTCCGCTTGTGTCCAAGGCGAACCTGAAATCAGTAAACGCCAAATGCGTCAAATTAATAAGTTGGTAGAATATAAATTAGATTCTTTCAAGAAAGCAGAACAAACAGTTTGTTATAATGAAGTTGTTACTTTAGCTCGAATTAAAGCAGATTCAGTCATTTCAATTTTTGAGACAGAAGCTAAAATTGATACATTGAATCGCCCAGAAAAACCTATCAAACCAGCAAAACCTGAAGTTACGATACCAGAGTTTGAAGATTAACATAATCTATACTTTCGGGAAGTTTAGTATAAAGCTACTTCCTTTCCCTTTTTCACTTTTAACTTGAACGGTTCCATTAAGTTTTTCAGTCATTAGTTTTACGATAGCTAAACCAATTCCTGTCCCTTGATATACGCTTCGATTATGCAATCTTTTGAACATCTCAAAAATTTGTTCATGATATTTTTCATCCATTCCGATTCCATTATCAGAAACAATTATTTGATGAGATATTTCTGTAGTTTGATAAGAAATATCTACTATTGGTTTTTCGGCAGTATTATATTTTATTCCATTTTCAATTAAGTTTTTCAAAATTACATACAACGCAGAATTACTTGAATTTATCATTGGAATTTTTTCTGCATTCACTTGACCGTTTTTATCATTAATAAAAATCATCAAACTATCCTTAACATTATTAACTAACTTATTGATATCAGTTGGATTCGTCTCAATCTCTTCTTTTTGAGATAATGAAGTATAATGAGCAAAATCCTCGATTAAAGTATATAATTGAGCAGAACTATTTGAAATAATTTCAAAATACTCTTTTAGTTCATTTTTAATCCCCTCAGGTAATTTCCGTTTTATTAAACTAACATAACCACCAATATTTCTTATTGGCTCTTTGATATCGTGAGAAGCGATATAATTAAACGTTCTAAGTTCATAATTCGCTTGTTCTAAACTCCCATTTGCATCTTTTAAATCAGCAGTACGATCTATTACCGTTTTCTCTAACTTAGCCGCATATTTTTTTCCTTGATTATTTGCTTTATAAATTGTAATTCCCCAACCAAAAACTAAAACCAAAGCAAGGAGTGCACTTATTAAACTAATATTTCTGATTCGATTTGACTTTTCAACTAAAGCCTTTTCTATTTGATAATTTTTTTCTGTTTCTAATTTCTCTTGATTAAATTCATATTCAGCCTTTTTAATTTTTAGTAAGGATAAATTATCTTGATTAATAAGGCTATCATTTAAATTTTTAAATTTAACATGATATTCATAACCTTTTTTATAGTTACCTGTCAACATGTATAATTCTGATAATTTATTCATTTCATCTACAGCTGAATCTAAATTATTTTCCTTATTAGAAATTTTTATCACTTCTTTGAACACTTCTAATGCCTTTTTGAAATTTCCTTTTTGCTTTAAAATTTCAGTTTGAGTCGATAAATAAGTTTTCTTATCAAGAGGAATCATATTTTCTACCTCACTACTTAATTCTTCAATTAAGAACTCCGCTTTTTTAAGTTTATTGACCGTAGAATAATGAAGCGCGATTTTACATTTTGAAGCAATAATATATCTTTTATAACCAATTTTTTCGCTTATTCCTAAAGCTTTTTGATATGCTAAAAGAGTAGAATCTCTCTCTCCTATTTTATCATAAACCTTCCCCATATTATAATACGCCACAATTCTCCCAGATTCATTATCTGAATTTTTAATTTTATCAAGTGATGTTCTATAATAATAAAGTGCTTTATCATAATCCTTTTGTTGCTCATACAACAAACCTATATTATTATATAACAATCCAATTTTATCCTCCGATTTTACCTCTTCCCATATTGCTAATGCTTCCAAATTATTATCAATTGCACTTTTGAAATTACCTAATTGATGATAAATATTAGCAGAATTCATTAATAAGCCTGCTTTCATTTCAGGATAATCATCTGATTTTAGAATCCCTTGCTCACAATACTCAAGTGCTTTTTCTTGCTTACCACTTATTCTATTCAAAATAGCTAAACTATTATAGCAATATAATACTCTTTCAACATCTTCTTCTTGAGTATAAAAATCTAAACCATCAAGTCCTATCAAAATTGCAGAATCTAACTTTCCATTATATGCCATTACTGGCATTTTGGACATATTAACCAACGTAATTAGCTTTCTATCATTTTTCTTTTTTGCTAATTCTTCGGCTTCTAATAAATACTTAAAAGATTTTTCAGCATTTGTTCTTCGTGATAAATCTCCCAAATCTATCAAAGCATGAATTTTCACTTCGATATTAGTTGTCGTATCAGTTACTAAAATGAGACTATCAACCTGAGTATTTTGAGTAAAAGCATTAAAAGATAACATTAGAAGGAATAAAAGATAAATTATTTTCAGATTAGAATTCTGCATGTTTTCATTTTTTATTAAAGATATAACGAACAAATAATTTGCTATTCTATATAGATGTAAGGAAGGAATTTATCACCTTTGAATGTTTATCATGATTTTTCTTTTACCTATCTTAACGACTTTTGAACAACAATTCGAATAAGGATTATGGGGAATTAACCATACTATATAAATAGTAATTTAGTAAAAACTACAATTTTTGAACCATGTATGTTGAAGAAATTTAAAGTTTCTTAACAAAATAAGCTAAACTCATCTTAGAATAAGGAATAAAATTCTTTTGTAGCAGTCATTAAAAGTAATTATCTCTTAATTAAAAAAGTGGTAAATTATTAAAATTAAAAAAGGAAAAAACACAAATATTTTATCGTTAACAGATAGACTGAGTATTATTTTGGGAATATCAGAATCAATAAGTAACAATCATAATAATAATTTACATCATTCAATCTTTGTTTTCATTAGAAATAGAACAAATCAATTACATGTTCCAGATTCAATAATAAATTTTTTAAAATCCATCTCAAATTTAGAAACAATATTTGCAACTCTTTCTTCGTGAGTATCAGTTATGAAAATTTGACCAAATTCTTTTTTCTGTATTAATAATTGTAATAATTGCTGTACACGAGAAGCATCTAATTTATCAAAAATATCATCTAATAATAAGATTGGAGCTGCGCCTTTTTCTTGTCTCAAAAGTTCGTATTGAGCCAGTTTCAATGCCAAAATATATGATTTTAATTGACCTTGAGATGCAAATTGTTTAACCGCAATATTATTAAAAATAAACTTTAAATCATCTTTATGAACACCAACAGTTGTTCGTTGTAAAATTCTATCTTTCTCTAAATTTTCGTTTAATAATACCTCAAATTTTTCTTTATTCAATTTCGATGCATATTCGCAAGCGACAACTTCTTGTTCTCCAGAAATCTGAGCATAATAGTTTTTAAAAATTGGAATAAAAACAGCCATCAAGTCCGTTCGTTTCTGATGAATATAATTCGCTGCAGCTAATAACTGTCTGTCATAAGTTTTAATCAAAAGTTCATCAAAAGTTCGAGTTTCAGCAAATTGTTTCAGCGTTTTATTTCTTTGAGAAAGTACTTTATTATAATGCATTAAATTCGTCAAATAAGCAGTATCTAGTTGACACAAAGTATTATCTAAGAAACGACGTCTTTCTTCACTTCCTTCCATCGCCATCAATGTATCATCGGGAGCAATCATCACGACAGGAAACTGACCAATATGCTCAGAAAGTCGTTCATAAACCACTTTATTCAATTCAAATTCTTTTCGTTTTCGAGGTTGAACTTTTACAATTAATTTGGAAGTTTTGGGAGTATTATCACTTTCACTAAAAAAATTCGCTTCTAATCGAAAGAAGTCTTCACTATGCCGAACAATATTTCTATCACTTGATTTGAAATGACTTTTGGTCATACACAAATAATAAATAGCATCTAAAATATTCGTTTTCCCCATACCATTTTTCCCAACAAAACAATTTAGATGTTCTGATAGCAATAAGGTTTGATTTTCGTAATTCTTAAAATTAGTCAGTTTTAATGCTTGTAAATACAATATTCCTTTTATTTAATAAAAAATTGAATACGGTTTTCCTTCTAATTTCTCAACATAGTTGACTTCGCCTAAGCGAAACTTAACTGGAAATCCAGAGGCTTTTTCCATTTTAACCTCAATTTTGCAAAATACTGCTAAATCATCGTAAGAATAAATATTTTTGGAAGCAATCATGATAGAAGTAGGAATAGTTGGAAAAAGTATTGGTTTTACAATACTTAAATCGATAATTTCAATTTTATCAATTGTATAATTTTCACGAGGAAAGATTGCATTCTGAGCAAAAGAAATATTTGAAGCAAGACAAATTATTATTATTAATGAGCTGAAGTATTTCATGTTTTTTTGTTTAATCCTCATTTAATTAAATCGAAATTATTAGACCTGGAAATTTTAAGTTTGATATCTACATCAATCACATTTTTTTAGTAAAATGATTTTAAAAGTTAGCCTAATAGACTTTAATTACTTATTCTTTAAATACTCATTTTTATTTATTACTTCAGGTTTGAATCTAAGTTGAATAGTATCATTTGGTGGAATTCTACGTGAATTTTGAATTTTATTATCCATCAAAATCATATAAGCATAACGAGGACTTCCATAAAATTGTTGAGATAAAGCAGTTGCATTATCTTCTTCTTTCGTAATATAAGTGAAGGTAGAATCTGGATTAGTCAAGTGTTGCAACAATTTGAAATTTGCATCCAACTGAGCTTCTCGAAAATCCATTAAAACAGCTCTGTTTTTTTCTTTTATCTGAGCATCTTCCGTTTTTCCGAACCAACAATGCGAAATCGGTAAAAGTACCAAAGACAAAAACAATACAATTTTCAAATTTCGGTTTGATGCCAAAACTCGCTTTTCTCTTGCCCTTGATTCTGCAACTTGTCCAAGTAATAAACCCCGTTCTTTTAGATATTCGCCGTCGTCTTCAAACATTTGGAAATACTATTTAATAACTATTTCATTAAAATACAATAATAACAAATTCTAATAAAAAAAGCTACTTCAAGTTCAACTCAAAGTAGCTTTTCTAAATTAATTATGTTTTAAAACGAAGATATTTCATTTAATCTACCAATTCTACATCAGTCAAAATGTACATCATTTTATCTAAATCTCCTGACGAGTTTAAACGTAATTTACCTTTTACAGTAATCATTTTGGTAGTATATTTTATAGGTTCTTTACAATACGATTCTGCAACTGACTCTGGTCCAGCGCCGCCACAGAAGTAACATAAATTATAAGGATAAGCTGAAAAAATAAAATATTTCTGTGTTCGCTTTCCTTCTAATGGCAAAATATAGCCTTGCAAAGTAATTTCCTTTCCCTCTAAATTTTTGACTGCTTTACTGAATTTAGGAATTTGCATATCCATTCCCATCATTTCATCAAATTTATAATCGAAAGTAACTAAACTCAAGGTTTGCCAAGTGTTTCCCTTTAAATTCGCTTTTTGTGCATTAAGGTTTGTTAATGCAAAAGCAAAAAATATAAACGTACAAAAAATTATTTTTTTCATATTTAGCGATATTTTCATCAATTAGAAATACAAAGTTTCTGAATTAAACTCATATTAACAACTTCATTCAATTAAACTTCAAAAATCATTCACAAGTTGGCAAATTCCAAAATTTAACGATAAACTAACAGCAAAAATGATTAAACGTAAAGTATCAACTATTTTACGTTTGTTTTCATGACTTCATTATTAATAATTATCTTTGACGGCTCAGAAAATTAGAGTTTATACTAATCCATGTTTAAAAATGGTATTAAGTTTAGAGTGTTAGTTGTACTTTTAAATGTGAATTAGTATTAGAGTATGTTTAAAGTTTAACTTTTAAGAAACCATTATCAATGGCTAATTTTTTACTGTTTTTAATATTGGCAATTTTTGCCGCTTTACTTTTCTTGAATATTTATTTTCGAGTAAAAGTTTTTAAGGTTTATAAGCGATTGGTACAAAATCGAGTAGATTTCAAACCAATTCATTTTATGAACAAAGAACGTTTAGAAACCGAAATACTACCAAAATATCCCGAGCATAAAGCGGATATTTTGACTTTCATTAGTCATATTCGTTTTTCTGTAAGTTTAGCGTCTGTTTTAGTCGCTTTAAGTACTGCTTTCTGTGCTATATTAATGTTTATGTAAACTGGATACTGAACAACATTTCATAAAATTATTTTTTGAATCTAAATAGTAAATTTTATAATATAATATTCCATTTATTGGATGGAGACTTCGTATTAGTTGAATACCAAAAACTAAGAAACTAATACCAAAATCAATAAAAATGAAAATATTTTGCATCGGTAGAAATTATGCGGAACACGCAAAAGAATTGAATAATCCTGTTCCTAAAAAACCATTGGTGTTCATGAAACCGACAACTGCTTTGGCAAAGAAAGGTAGACCTCTTTATTATCCCGAATTCACAAAAGATTTGCATTATGAAGCAGAAATAGTTTTGAGAATGAATGGTAATGTCAAACATATTGAAGAAAAATTTGCTCATAAATATTATGATGAAATTTCTATTGGGATTGATTTTACAGCTCGAGATGTACAAGCAAAATGTAAAGAAAAAGGTCATCCTTGGGAAATAGCAAAAGGTTTTGACCGTTCTGCTCCAATTGGCGAATTTATTGCTTTAGATATTTTAGAAGATAAAGATGCTATCAAATTCCAATTATTGAAAAACGGAGAAGTCGTACAAGATGGAACTACAGCTGATATGATTTTCAATTTTAACCAATTGATTAGCTATTTATCAACAATATTTACACTTTCTACTGGAGATTTGATTTATACAGGAACTCCAGCTGGAGTTGGTCCTGTAAAAATTGGCGATGTATTAGAAGGTTTTATTGAAGGAGAAAAGTTGTTGCATTGTGAAGTAAGATAAGTAGTCAAATTTTAGACTACTTCGTTATTAAAACACATTTTTGGTGTTATGACATCCGAAACGTAAGCTTACATCTCGTTCTGTCCTTAAAAGGACATTTGTTAAAACAACTATTTTTTTTAATTTTTGTATTAATTAGAGAAATATTAATAAATATAGAATTGTAATTATTTCAAATAAAATCAACTACAATTCAGTAATAATTTATAAAAATGACTGAGAAACATAAGTGTATAATTATTGGTTCAGGACCTGCGGGATATACAGCCGCAATTTATGCAGCAAGAGCAAATATGAACCCTGTAATGTACACAGGAATGCAGCCTGGTGGGCAATTAATGACAACGACAGAGGTAGAAAATTTCCCTGGTTATCCAAAAGGAATTACTGGACCTGAAATGATGGAAGAGTTCAAAGCTCAAGCCGTTCGTTTTGGTACAGATGTTCGTTATGAATTTATTAGTAAAGTAGATTTTTCTGGTGAAACAAAGAAAATCTTCACAGAAGCGGGACAAGAAGTTCATGCAGATTCTGTAATAATTTCAACTGGTGCGGATGCCAAATGGTTGGGTTTACCATCTGAAGAGAAATTCAAAAACAATGGTGTTTCTGCTTGTGCAGTTTGTGATGGATTCTTTTTCCGTGGTCAAGATGTAGCCGTAGTTGGTGCAGGAGATACCGCAGCAGAAGAAGCGACTTATTTAGCAAAGTTGTGTAAAACAGTTCATATGTTAGTTCGTCGTGATGAAATGCGTGCTTCTAAAATCATGCAGGAACGTGTTTTAAATACAGAAAATATCATCGTTCATTGGAATACAGAAACAGTAGAAGTTTTAGGTGATGAATTTGTTGAAGCAATGAAAGTTCGCAATAATAAAACGAATGAAGAACAAGAAATTCCAGTTGGTGGATTTTTTGTAGCGATTGGACATAAACCGAATACAGATATTTTCAAAGATTGGTTAAAGATGGATGACGCTGGTTATTTAATCACAGAAGGAAAATCTTCTCGTACTAATATTGAAGGTGTTTTTGCAAGTGGTGATGCTCAAGATAATGTTTATCGTCAAGCAGTTACCGCAGCAGGAACTGGTTGTATGGCAGCTTTGGACGCAGAGCGTTATTTAGCAGAAAAAGGATTGCATTAATTTATTTTGAACCGTAGAACAGTAGAATAATGAATATCGAATGACGAAGTTTGACCGACTTATTTGATATGCAATCGAATTGAAAAGCCATCAAGAAAAATTCTTGATGGCTTTTTTGTATTTATATGAACTAAGGTTTTCAACTAATAAAAAAGCCAACCTCGATTTCTTGAAGTTGGCTTTTCAAATTATTAATACTGAATTATAAGGTCAATAGTTTATAATTCATGATTAAGTACCGGAACACAATTATCCAAGTATTCTAACTTGTTCTTTTTTCACTATACTTCTTTAAA
>CAZEOC010000137.1:0-9209 GCA_964513525.1 uncultured Saprospiraceae bacterium
GATTTTGAACCCGACTGATGAGATGTTGCAGTTCGTTGGAGTTATTAAAATTTCTTGGTACAAAAGAATTTGGTACAAAGTAACTTCGATTTTTAGATAAAATATTCCCTTACTTATGTTTTTATGTGAACTATGTGGCAAAAAAATAAATTAATGAAAAATACTTTCCTCACTATATTATTCAGTTGCTTTTTCGTTGTGATATACGCAAAGGGTGATTTTGAAATGACAACCAATATTAAAACGGCTTATAATAAAATATTAGAACTCAGATTAACGGAAGCAAGTACGGTTTTGAAAACGGAACGTCGAGTAAATGCTAATAATTTGATGGTTGACTATTTGGAAAATTATATTGATTGTATCCAAATTTTTATTTCGGAAGATGAGCAATTATTTGATAAATTAGAACCAAAAAAATACACTCGTTTATCAAAAATCGAAAAAGGGAATACGAATTCAAAATATTATTTGTATACACAAGCGATGATGAGAATTCATTGGTTATTGGCTCGTTCTAAATTTGGTGAGTCGATTTCAAGCATTCGAGAATTGAAAAAAGCAGGAGAATTATTAGATAAAAATAAATCCAAATTTCCCAACTTTATTGGAAATAAACATGGTTTGGGAATTATTCATGTGACAGTTGGCGCGATTCCAGATGATTATAGTTGGGGCAAAAGCTTATTGGGTTTGTCAGGTAATTTGAAACAAGGTTTCCGAGAATTAAATGAAGTCATAACTTATTCGAGAACAAAGGAATATTTGTTTGAAGAAGAAGCTATTTTGATGATGGCTTATTTACAAATTCAATTTGCAAATGATAAAAATGATGCTTGGCAAACAATACGTTCAAAAAGGGTTTCAATTGCGAAAAGTCCAATCGTTGCTTATATGAAAGCATTGATTGGTGTACAAACGGGACGTTCTGAAAGTGCAATTGCTATTTTAGCGAAGTATAAGCCCAAAGGTGGACAATATGCAATTCCGCAATGGGATTTGTTATATGGAACAGCAAAGTTGTATCGTTTAGATAAAAATGCAGATTTCTATTTAAAAAGATTTGTTAATAGTTTTAAAGGCAGAAATCAAATCAAATTAGCGTATAAGAAATTAGCAGAACATGCATTAATACACAAAAGCAAAAGTAGTTTTCAATATTATATTAATAAAGGAAAAAGTAGTGGAAATAAAACTGCTTATGGAGACAAAGATGCGCAACGATTTTTTGAAAAAAATAAAATACCAAGTGTAAATTTATTGAAAGCTGATTTGTTATTAAATGGTGGCTATCATAGTAAATCTTTAGCGATTTTAGCAGCAAATAGTAATTATACAGGAATTAAAAAAGTAGAACATACTTATATAAAAGGTAGAAATTATCAAGCTCAAAATAATTCAACAGAAGCAATTAAAACCTTCAAAGGGTTATTGAAATTATCAGGAAGTAAAAATAGTTTTTTTGCTTGTAGTGCAGCATTACAAATTGGGTTGATTTATGAAAAGAAGCGATTGAAATCAACGGCTAAAGGATATTTTGAAACTTGTTTGAAAATGGATTCTGACCGTTATGAAAACTCTTTACATGCTAAAGCAAAAGCGGGATTGAGTCGGGTGAAATAATACTTTCGAACCGCAGAACAGAGGAATATTGAATTACGAATGTCGAAGTTTAGCGAATGCAACTATAATTCTTCGAATTGTAGAACAGATAGGGATTAAATTAGAAATGTCGAAGTTTGACTAATTTTACCATGAAGAAAGATAAACTTTTTCTTATGATTTAATTTGTCAAACTTCGATATTTGTAATTCAGAATTCAATATTCTGCGGTGCTCTAAAACGTTGTTCTTAAAGAAATCGTTGCACTTCTTCCAGCAGCAGAAACACCTGATGAAAATGGACGATAATGTGTATCCAAAAGATTTTCAACTGCTAAAGAGATAAATAAATTCTCATCTATTTTGAAATTTGTATAGAAGTTGAAAGTTACCCAAGATGGAGAACCATCAATTGTTGCTTGCTCTAAATTATCTGTTCCTTCATTATCAAATTCGTCGACTCTTTTCCAACCATTATAACGAGATAAAAATCTAAATTGAAATCTTTTACGATTGTAAGATAAAGTCGTTTGACCGTATAAAGGCGGAATATGTGCTAAAGGAGAATCATCAAATGTATTCCAACCTTTGATATAATTCACACTACTTTTTAATTCCCAATTTTCACTTAATTCTAATTTGATATTACCCGAAACACCATAAATAAAAGCTGTTCCCGCATTTGTATTCCATTGAGTTGTATAATAATCACCATCATACAATAGAGAATCTACACCGTTTAATGTTGTGAAATCTCTTACAATTGCATCAAAAAGATGTGTATAAAAACCTGTTGCATTAATAGAATGACTACGTTTTCCTTTTTCAAATTTCTTTGTAATGGTCATTTCTCCATTCAAAGCATATTCTGAACTTAAATCAGGATTTGGAACAGTTACGAATTCGTTCTTTGCTCTGATTTTTCCAAAATCATCAATATTTGGTGAACGGAAAGCTGTAGAAGCAACAGCATTAATGAACCAATCATTTCCTACATCCCAAACCAAAGAAACACTTCCAGTTAATGCACCTAAATTAGAAGATATTTCTGTATAAGGCAATTGAATTGTCGTTGTATCAATAAATTGTGATTGCAACATTGTATAAGTGTAACGTACACCTGCTGTAACATTGAAACGATTACGGAACTTTTGACGATAGCTCATATAAGCAGCCATCATTGTCATATCATTTCCACCATCAGGATAACGAGTAACTACATTATTAGCCGTTTCTCCTGTAATAATATCTTCACTGTAAGCAGTTGAATTTACTCGATTGTGATTAACTTCTAAACCGTATAAAAAGCGTTTGTCTTCTTGAGCGCTTCTAAAGTTTGATTGAATATCTTTAGCGAAATCAATATTTAAACTAAAAATATGTACATCTTCTTCTTGATAAGAACGATTATCACGACCAAAACGACGAGTGATTCTATCTTCTTCAATTTTTTGATAAGCTGCAACCGTATTCATAGAAGTGAAAAAACGATTATCATCAGGTTGATATTCCGAAGAAAGAGAAGTCATTAATCTTGATTGTGGACCATAATACCATTCTGCAAATCGGAAAGATTCATTACGAATACCATCAACAATACTTACTTCCGAATCTGCTAATTGGTCATATCGAGGTACATCTGTAGATGTTGAATATTGAATATTAGCAGTGAAATTTAAATATTTATTTGGTTGAAATAATACTTTTTGTAATAAATCAATTTGACTATATGCCGTACCAACTTGTATTAAAGGATTTTCGTTTTGAACAACAGAATCTTGGCCATTGATACGTTCTACATAAGAGAATCGCTTTCCAAAATCTATATATTCGGCTCTATTATTTCTTCCTGTTCTTAAGTTTCCAAAACTTGATGCTGAAGCACTTGTTATAGATGCCCATTTTCTACCGCCAACATTAAAATCTAAATGTGCGGTACGTTCTTGATTTGCTGTATTATAACGTATAAAAGCATTTCCTTCAAAATTTGAATCTTCATCTCCTAATGCTAATCTTGGGCGTTTTGTTGTAAAACTCATCACACCACCAAGTGCATCACTACCATATATTACTGCTGAAGGTCCGTAAACAACTTCTAAACGTTCCAACATATTATTATCAATCGTAATTGCATTTTGTAAATGTCCATTTCTATAAATTGCATTATTCATACGAACACCATCAACAACGATTAAAACTTTATTTGCTTCGAAACCTCTAATCACAGGACTTCCTCCGCCCATTTGTGATTTTTGAACAAAAACATTTCCTGTACTTAGTAATGCATCCGCAGATGTTTGAGGATTAATTAATGCAATATCTTCTGCTTTTAAAATATCAACTTGAGCAGGAATATTTGAGATATGGTCAGTAACACGAGTTGCACCTTTAACTGTAAATTCTTGTAAGAAAAGTCCTTCTTGTAAAAATACTCGACCACTTTGACCAAGTAAATCACCAAAAGTTAATCTAACCGTTTCGAAACCGATATAGCTAAACGTAATAGAATCTTCTAAACGTAATGAATGAATATTAGCTTCACCAAATTCATTGGTAGCGGTAGAGAAACCTCTTTCAAAATTATAAATGCTAACACTCTGGATTGGTTGTTTGGTAGCAGCATCTAAAACCACAGTAACTAAACCGTCGTTAGTTGCAGAGACAAAGGCGGGAAAAGCCAATATTAAAATAAATAAATATAATGATTTTCTATATGTGTTTCCGTAAAAAAAAGCCATATCTTTTTCTTCTATTTTTAATTTAAGGTGTAATATGATTAGGAATCGTGAAGTATTGTTAATTATAACTTGCTTACTAAACCATATTTATAAATTAAAAAGTTTATTTTAATTGATGTTTTTATGGTTTTGGTAACTGTATCCTAAAAGTAGTGCCTATGCCTACCTCTGATTGTTTGACAAACACCTTGCCATTATGATAATTTTTTATAATACGTTTTGTCAAAGATAAGCCTAAGCCCCAGCCACGCTTCTTTGTAGAATATCCAGGTTTAAATACAGAATTGAATTTTGACGCAGGAATGCCTTTTCCTGTATCTTCAATATCTATATAAATAAAATCATCATCTTGGAAAGCTGTAGCCGAAATTTCGCCTTTCCCTTCCATAGCATCTAAAGCGTTCTTTAGTAAGTTTTCAAAAACCCAATCAAATAAGTTTTGATTAATTTTCACGGTTAAAACTTCTGAATTAATCGCTTTTGGATAATGAAAATTTACTTTTCTTGGCGCTCGTTTGCTCATGTATTCCATATTGCGTTCGAGCGTTTCCATAACATTAGCTTCCTTTAATTCAGGAACTGCTCCAATTTTTGAAAACCTTTCTGCAATCAATTCCAAACGATTCACATCATTCTGAAATTCGTCTAACATTCCTAAAGCTAAATCATCCTCTGTTATCATTTTTAGGTTTTCAATCCAGGCAACTATTGCCGTGATTGGCGTACCTAATTGATGCGCCGTTTCTTTTGCTAAACCAACCCAAACCTGATTTTGTTCTGCACGTTGTGCGGCACTGATTGCTAAATATCCTACGAATAGGAATACAATGATTAACCCTATTTGGAAATAAGGAAAATATATTAACAACGTTAGTAATTTAGAATTTTTATAATACAAAAACAGTTCATCAAAACCATTATCAAAAGGAATTGGTTCGTGTTGAGCAGCCATTTTATTGAGTTGTTTTCGCAAATAACTCGTATCTTGTTCTGCTCGTTTTTCATCCAAATTCACGAAATCTTGTATATTATTTCGTGCATCTGTCAGAATCACAGGGATTGTTTTATTTGATTCTACAATAGAAAAAATAAAATCTGTATTCGCATCAAGGCAGTTTGGATCAATTCCGATACAATCGGCATCCGAAGGCATTTTACTCAATTCAATCAAAGCTTGCGCCCAAAGTTCTGCACGTTCTCTTTCCGCTTCCGCTAATCGACCGGCAACACCATTTGTATAAATTAAAGAAGCTATTAAAATTCCTATAGCAGCAATTGCTAAATATAACTTCCACTTTGATTGTTTTGAATATATGTCCATAAATTTACATATTTTATTGACATATAACTAATTACGTATTACTAAATTAGTTATAATGTTGTGTCAAGTCAACTTTTTTTAATTTTTTACTCAAACTTTAACTAATTCTCATCATTTTCCCATGCTTCAGGTTCAATTAAAGCGGATTCATTGAACTCCATTTGAATATCATTTTGAATTTGTTGGAATTGTTGGTTCAGTTTTAAAGCATTTTTTACACCATCTTTGTCATATTCGTAATTATAATCATTAGCATCTCCAAAGACTCGAACATATATATTTAACCAACCATTTTTAGATTTTTTTGCCTTTCTACTTGGATTAAATCGTTTGAATTTTTCTGCTAAAGTTTGCCCAGCATTCACTTTAATAAAATATTCAAAATCAAGGTCGAAATCATGCCAACCTGCAATGTTTAAGTTTACAGCATTATTTTGAATCAACATAGCTGGTAAAGTCAATCTACCGTTTTTAATCTCTAATTGATTTTGAGTTTTGGTAAATTTAATACGTTTCAAATCTTTTAATTTAACAAAACTGGAAAATCCTTGTAACATTTCAAATTCAATTAATTCGCCATTGTTAATCGTAACATCTGCCAAAGCATATAATTTATCATATAAAATATTGCCATCTTTATCCCAAAAAGTTTTCAATTTTACTTTAGCATCTAAGCGTCCAGCGATGTTTTCTGCCAAGATAACTTCTTGGTCGAAATTATCCATTTGTTTGAATAAGGTATTTCCATTTAGATTATTACAAACTACAAAACCGTCCATATAACTATTTTCGGATTCCAGAAAAACATTTCCGTCTAAGGCAACTTCGCCACCAAAAACATCCAAAGCGACATCTTTTAGAATCGCTAATTTTCCTTGAAAAGCTAAATTCCCCGTAAAATCTTTTCCAATAATTTTGTCATATGTAAAATCATCAATCTCTATATTTTGTAATAATAAACGACCATTTTCAATCGTCATTTTTCCAGAAGCATTTTGAGCTTCAATATCATCATAAGAAAATCGTTGTACATCGACATCGAAATTTCCATCAAATAATTTCAGAAAATCATAATATGGAGATTCCGTTACATTTCCTTTTTCTGTTAATTCTTCAGACTTATCTATTGGTTTATCTGCTATTTCCTCTTTAGGTTTTTTATCAACTTCTGTCCCACTATTTTGAAAGGTTTCAATAAAACTTAATAAACGATTTATATCAATTTTTTCCGCTGTTAATGCTGTATTGAATTCTAATTTAGCATTATTTGTATTGATAGAATCTCTTAATAAAACAGGTAATAAATTTCGGAAAGTACCCTTAAATCGCATCGTATTATCAGGCAATTCTAAATTGACATTATTAATATCCAAATCATTATTATTAATATAAATTTCGCCACTTGAAATGCTCATTTTCTCTTCTCCAATATCCAAATCCATATCCTCGAATTCAATTAATCCATTCGCATTGACATTTGGAATTCGGTATAAAGAAATCATGTCTTTATAACGCCCTTCAATGATGATATTTTTCAATTTAATTGCGCCATCTCCATTAGAAAATACTTTGTCTCCCAATAAACCAAAAGTCGCTTCCATTGGGATTTTGCCATCAAAACGAAAATCAATTAAAGGATTATTAAAATCTTCTATAAATAAATTGGCAATTAATTGTTCGTCTAAAAGTTCGCCACTAAATTCAATCATTTCTACGAATGCCTTACCACTCGAACTCTTCGTTTCATTCTCAAACTGTACCTCAAATGATACATTGTTTAGTTCATTATCCAGACTTTTACTACTGATATAACCATCTTTCAAACCAAAATGTAAATCAATTGCAGGTGTTTCCCTTTGACTTAATCGACCTTTTACATTTGATTTAATAAAGAAATTACCTCGACTATCAAAATCCTCTAATAGGGTGATTTGCTGTTTAGGTAATAAGGAAATCACCGACTGCAAACTTCCGTCAATACCATTCAGAGATAAATCAAAATCCGTAAAGTCAGTCTTAGATATAATCGTACCATCAACTGTAAATTTATTCGACTCAATGTATAAATTGGTCTTATCAATCTGATATTCTCCTTTTTTCAAATCAACCTTGACTTGTGCCTCATAAGCTAAATGCCTCCCAGAAAGCAATTCTCCATCTTTGGTCGTAAAGAATTCAATTTCAATTTCTGCATTACTTACTAAATCAAAATTATTTGAAGAAAATTCACCAGAAAGATTTAAGGATTCTAAATGAACAATTCCTGATTGTTTCAACTGTTTATTTTCATAAATCAAATGAATATCGTCAAAATTAGCTTGTTCAATTCCAAGTTTTAAATCATTCGCTTTTTTAGAATCATTGGATTCTTGTTCGGATGCTATAAAAATATCATAGTTGTAATTACCGTTTTTATCTGTCAGTACATTTAATGAACCACTATAAATATCAAGTGTTTGTACCTTTATTTTATCACTAAAAAGACTAAATATATTGAACTCCAAAGCCATCGTTTGGGCATTAAGTAAAATACCGTTTTGGGCATCAGGTACATTAACGTTTGTAAGTTCCACAGCAGCTTTTGGGAAATATCGAACTAAGGATAAATCGACACTTTCTACCGTAATTTCTTTTTTTAAAGTCTTATTTAATTCCTTAACCACCAATTCACCAACCTTATCTTGATAAATTTGTGTCAATAAAGTTAAAACCAAAAACATTAAAAGACTGATTCCTAAAAACCACTTTAATATTTTAAATATTTTCTGTTTCATAAGTAGTCAAATTCTTTGTATTAAGTCAAAAATACCTTTTAGGGAAAAGTAACGAAATTAATAAAATGTAAATTTTCTTGGAGTATTAACTTTGGGTTGAAATTAAGCATTGTAACTGAAATAATTTATTAAAAAATTATTTTTTTTAACTAACTGATAATCAATTGGTTCAAAATTATATTTAAAATAAACGTAAGAAAAATTCTAAAAAGGTTTTGAATTTCAAAAAGTGCTTGTATATTTGCACTCGCTAACCGCAAAAGAGTGGTAAGTTTTATAATCGGGCGATTAGCTCAGTTGGTTCAGAGCACTTGGTTTACACCCAAGGGGTCATAGGTTCGAATCCTATATCGCCCACCATTATAAAAGCCTTTCAAGAAATTTCTTGAAAGGCTTTTTTCGTTTAAACAAATCCTCAAATTAAGTTTCGATGTTTTATACCTACATATTATACAATTCAATGATTGACCAATATTATATTGGTAGTACGAATAATCTTGAAGATAGACTTCATCGACACAATACAGGACAAAGTAAATCAACTAAAAAGGGTGCACCATATTGGATTTTATATTATCACGAAACCTTTGAGACACGTTCAGAAGCATACAAAAGAGAATTACAAATTAAAAAGATGAAAAGTCGTAAATATGTTGAGGGTTTAAAATCGGGCGATTAGCTCAGTTGGTTCAGAGCATTCCGATTTTCATCGGAAGGGTTTCATAGGTTCGAATCCTATATCGCCCACCATTATAAAAGCCTTTCAAGAAATTTC
>CAZEOC010000138.1:0-9203 GCA_964513525.1 uncultured Saprospiraceae bacterium
CAACCACAGACTGCATGACCAGCTTCGTGATAAGCAATTACCTCTTTCTCATCTGGTGAAATAATTTTATTTTTCTTTTCTAATCCTCCAATTACTCTATCCAAAGCATGTTGAAAATCATCCATATCAACCGCTTTCTTGTTTCTACGAGCCGCTACTAATGCCGCTTCATTACAAACATTAGCAATTTCTGCACCTGCAAAACCTGGTGTTTGTTCTGCTAAAGTAGCTGCACTAATATCTTCATTCGTTACAATCGGTCCTAAATGTACTTTGAAAATAGCTTCTCTACCTTTCAAATCTGGTCTATCAATTCCAATTTGACGGTCAAAACGTCCTGGACGCATCAATGCACCATCTAAAATATCTGGTCTATTCGTCGCAGCCATCATAATGACACCTTTATCAGAATTGAAACCGTCCATTTCTACTAATAACTGGTTTAATGTATTCTCACGTTCATCATTTCCACCATTCATCGCACCTTTTCCTCTTGCACGACCAATCGCATCAATCTCATCAATAAACACGATACAAGGTGCTTTTTCACGAGCTTGTTTGAATAAGTCTCTTACACGAGATGCACCAACACCAACGAACATTTCTACAAAATCTGAACCTGAAATAGAGAAAAATGGAACACCAGCTTCTCCAGCAACAGCTTTCGCTAATAAGGTTTTACCGGTTCCCGGAGGTCCTACTAATAAAACACCTTTTGGAATTTTACCACCAAGACTTGTATATTTTTGAGGTGTTTTCAAGAAGTCAACAACTTCCATCACTTCCTCTTTTGCTTCTTCTAATCCTGCAACATCTTTGAATGTTACATTAACTTTTGTATTCTTATCAAAAAGTGTTGCTTTTGATTTTCCAATATTGAAAATTTGACCGCCAGGCCCGCCAGCACCGCCGCCCATTCTTCGCATGACGAAAATCCAAATCGCTACTAATATTAAAATTGGAAAAATCCAACTTAAAATACCACCTAAGTAATCTGGCTGAGTAGAATATGAAGGTTGAATTTGGTCTTTCTGAGAAATCCCAGCATTCGTCTGAATCTCTTTTACTTGTTCTACGAAAAAATCAGGAGGCCCAGTTTCAAAAGAATAATGTGGTCCATCTTCTGGATTACCAAATCCTTTTTCTTTAACCTCTTTATAAATACTTTTAGTCAAAGCCTCTTTAGTTAAGGTAACATAGGCATTTTGACCATTAATAATTTTAATTTTTTCAACATCTTGATTTCTTAATGCTTCATCAAACGCACTTCTATTCATATCTTTCGTTCCCGAGTTAGAAAATGTATAAAAGTTTAAGCCTAATAATAAAAGAGCAATAATTCCATAAATCCAATAATAATTAAATTTTGGTTTACCATCTGGAATTGGATTTTCACCCTTCCCCTCATTTCCTTTTTTTGATTCACCACTCATTGGGCTAAATATTTTTTAGTTATTAATTTTTATTTTTTAGATAAGGCTAAGTTAATTCTCAAAACTCTATCCTTTTCAATCTCACTTAGAACACCTAAAACTTAAAAAGGTGTAGATTTTAGTAGGATAAATGAATTATTCTGTCTAAAGGTTTTGATATTCTGTCACTTTTCCATCACTCCATAATTTTTGCAAGTTGTAATATTCCCTTGCTTCATGATGAAAAACATGAACAACTGTATCAAAATAATCAACCAAAATCCATACAGAATTATTTTTACCTTCTGCACTTAATGGCAATTCGCCTCCTTTTTTCTTTACTTCAAATTCGACATTATTAGCAATAGCTTTTACCTGATTTTCATTATTACCATGACAGATAATAAAGAAATCTGTTGGTGCTTCATCCAATCCTCTCAAATCAATCTTAACAATGTCTAATCCTTTTTTATCTTGAATGGCGTTGATAATTAATTCATTCAATTCTTCAGCAGGTAAATTTGCTTTTCTGTGTTGTTCCACTTGTTTTGTTTCCAAATTAATTTTATATTTTAATTGACTTTTTCAACATTTGATTTTATACATAATATCTACAAAATGTATATTTCATAATCATTTACGAATACTTCGTCAAGTTATGATAATTTTTGATAGATAAAAAATTATATGAAATGTTATGCTATTCCAAAATTACTAAATTTTTCACACTACTTTTGTGTTCCTTTACTATATAGAATGAATTTAAACCTTTCAGAAAATAAATGTGCTTTTATACATGTTGACACAAAAACAAACTCTCTTTGTTGGTAAAACGATTCATCACTTCGAAAGTTTAGCTTCTACAAATGATTATGCTACTGATTTCTTATCAAAAAGTAAACCGTCTGAAGGAACTGTCATCTCGACATATAAACAAACTCAAGGTAAAGGACAACATGACAGTATTTGGGAAAGTTCCGCCAATCAGAACATTACACTATCCATTTTGTTGCAACCAACTTTTTTATTACCTAAACATCAATTTTGGTTAAGTCAAGCAATTGCTTTAGGCGTTAGAGATTTTGTTGCCAGTTTTATCACTCAAAAACAAGTATTTATAAAATGGTCAAATGACATTTATGTCGAAGATGAAAAAGTTGCTGGTATTTTAATTCAAAATATTATCAGCAGAGCTTCTATCTCTAATTCTATTATAGGAATTGGTATTAATATTAATCAAATGAATTTTGATATTAATAATCACCGACAAGCTACTTCATTAGCAAAAATCAATCAACAAACCTATGATTTAGACAAACTAAGACAGCACTTGTTTTGGTACATCGAAGTTCGATATATGCAATTAAAAAATAATAAAATTCATAATATCCAATCCGATTACATGGATGTTCTGTACAAATATCAAATACCACATCAATACGAATTACCAACAGGCGAACGATTCACTGGTTTCATTCAAGGAATTACACCTTTCGGTAATTTAGTAATTAATAAAAATGGCGAATTATTAACTTTCGGCATTAAGGAAGTAAAGTTTTTATAAATCTATTCTAAACCCCAGTTTCGCACATCAATTTATACGAAACTGGAGTGAACTTAAATCTTATCCCAATGCTAACTTCAAATCTCCTATAATATCATCTATATGTTCTAAACCAACCGAAATCCTAATCAAACCTTGTGTGATTCCAACCGATTGTCGTTCTGCTTCACTCAGCTTAGAATGTGTAGATGTCGCAGGATGTGTGATGATTGTGCGACTATCACCTAAGTTAGAAGAAATAGAAACCATCTTCGTTTTATTAATCAATTCAGCTGCTGCTTCCGCTCCGCCTTTCATTTCAAAAGTAACAATTCCTCCTCCTTGACGCATTTGTTTTTTTGCTAATTCATATTGCGGATGCGATGGTAAAAAGGGATAAAATACTCGATTAATTTTATCCGTTTGACTTTCTAAAAAGGTAGCCAATTTCAACGCATTTTCGCAATGTCTATCTAAACGCACCGCCAAAGTTTCCAGACTTTTAGATAATAACCAAGCATTAAAAGGCGACATCGCTGGACCAGTATGTCGAATCATAAATTGTACTTGTTCGATTAATTCCGCTTTCCCCAAGATAACTCCACCTAAAGCACGACCTTGACCATCAATAAATTTGGTTGCAGAATGTGTTACGATAGATGCACCTAACTCAATTGGATTTTGCAAATAAGGCGTTGCAAAACAATTATCTACATTTAGAATTAGATTATGCTTTTTGGCAATTTCACCTGCTTTTTTCAAATCAATCAATGCCAAACCCGGATTAGAAGGTGTTTCAATAACAATCATCTTTGTATTCGGCTGAATATACTTTTCCCAAGTCTCAATTTCTGTCGGTTCTACATAAGTAAATGTTACGCCCCAACGAGGAAATAAAGCGGTCAAAAGTTGATGTGTTGAACCAAAAACTGCTTTTGAGGCTAAAATATGGTCACCTTGATTAACAAAAGATGCAATACTTGTGAATACTGCTGACATTCCTGTTGCTGTTGCAAAACCTGCTTCCGCACCTTCTAATAAACACATTTTCTGAATAAACTCATCCACATTAGGATTCGAATATCGAGAATAAATATTTCCTGCTTCTTCTTTCGCAAATACTGCCTTCATCTGTTCTGCATCATTAAATACAAAACTGGAAGTCATATACATTGGAACACTATGTTCTCTATTTTGAGAGCGTTCGGCTTGTGTCCGAATCGCTTTCGTTTCAAATTTTTTCATTTCTATTATTAAGCACTAAAATTTCAATAAACAAACTGCAAGAACAACAAGTTTTGGTAACAAAAAAAGTTTCTTAATTAGAATAATAAAATTGGAACGATAAAGACAAATTGTGTGATTTTTTACTCCTTTTTGCCGCTTTTTAGAATTTTGTTATTTTGAAACAAAAACTACTTAAACGAGGTAATAAGAAAGATTTTTTTTCATAATTCATTATTATTAATAGAAAATGAATATTTTTGTGAAAATGTTATAAGCCATGGCAAAGAAGATAAAACCAATACGTTATTCTGATTCTGATTTAAGAGAATTCAAAGCATTGATTGATAAACGTTTATTTCATTCTAAAATAGTTTTGAAATATTTAGAGTTACAAATGGATACAAATCCAGAAGATGATGAAATGCTCGCTCAAACAGCAGTGCAAAGGTATACTATTAGTGAATTAGAGGAAGCGTTAACACGTATTCAATCTCGTAGATTTGGTGTTTGTGAAAGTACAAGAGAATTAATTGATAAGAAAACATTAAAGTTAGTTCCTTATGTAAAAACTATTAAGGACGCTGAAATTTTAATAGGGAAATAAGCACTTGGATCTAATTCTGAGTAATCATAAAACTTAAACAACAAGTCGTTTCAAACAAAAAGGCTTCCTTCAAATATGAAGGAAGCCTTTTATTTATTTAATAAAGTATTGCTACAATATTATTTAGCCATTTTTTCTTTTAAGTCATCAGTGTTCACTGCGTCACCTAATTCTTTTCCTGGCTTAAACTTAGCAACTACTTTCGCTGGAATTTGAATTGCTTGATCTGGTTGACGAGGGTTTCTTCCTGTTCTTGCCGCACGGTAAGACAATGAAAAAGTTCCGAATCCAACTAAAGTTACTTTTTCACCTGAAGACAATGTATTTGTCACAGCATCAAGTGTTGCATTTAATGCGTTAGCAGCATCTGCTTTAGATAAACCTGCGTTTTCCGCAATTGCATTTACTAAATCTCCTTTATTCATACGATTTAATTTAAAATTGATAATTCAAAATTATAATAATAGTTTGTAATAAGAATATTAGATATTCTGTCTTGTCAAATTATTTAGATACAAATTTATACGGTTTTTATACAAAACCAAATGATACCAAAGGATACAAGGAAATTATACCACTTTTTAGATGATTATTTTACAAAAAAAACATATTTAAGCAAGATATTTGCTTCTAATCAACTAATTTTATTGCATAACATCCTTTATTAATACTAAATATACATATTAAAAACTCCTATTATGAAGCGTTCTATATTATTTGTATTCCTTTTTGCACTTCTAATTTCAATTACCTCTTGTAATCGTAAGGCACATTGTCCTGCTTATGATAATGTTCATACCAAAACAGATAAAAAGGGACAGTTCAAAAAATCAAAAACTAAATCTAACCTTTTCCCTAAGAAGATGCGTAAAAAACGAAATTGATAAACACTTTTGTTTACAATGCAAATCTATATATTTTTATTAGTAATTATAAAAATCCATTGCTTTTTTATTCAAAAAAGTTACAATTTGTAATTTTTTTGGTGATTAATGTGTTTTTTATCCAAAAAAAAGATATTATATAACACCAAAAGGGATTTCATCTTTCGATGAAATCCCTTTTGGTGTCTAATATTAAACCGAATCGGTTCTAAAAACCAATACAATTTCTACAACTTCGTCCTAAATAACACTACTCGACATTTGCTTAGAATAGATAAAAATGAACTCCTGTGACTAAAACTACGGTAAGACTAAGCGGAATCCGCGTCTATTATTTCCATAAGCTACTTTATCATGGCCACGATGAACAACACGGCATCCGTTTGGAACGTAATCCCATGATCCGCCACGCAAGATACGATCAGTACCATTATTTGGTCCTTTAGGGTTACTTGACGGGCTATTATTATAATAATTACTACCATACCAATCACTACACCATTCCCATACATTACCACTCATATCATATAAACCATAACCATTTGGTGACTTTTGTCCGACGGGATTTGTTTTACCGCCACTATTATCTTTATACCAAACGACACTTCCTATATTATCACTCCCTGCATATTTATAAGTTTCTCCACCTCTTGCAGCATATTCCCATTCAGCTTCTGTTGGTAATCTATAGTTTTCTCCAGTTTTAGCATTTAGTTTCTCAATAAACTCTTGCACATCATTCCATGAGACTTGTTCTACAGGACAATTATCACAGTTTTTAAAATAACTTGGATTTGTACCCATAATCTCTCGCCATTGTTGTTGTGTAACTTCGTATTTTGACATAAAAAAACCGCTGAGAGTAACCTTGTGTATATTATTACCATCATAATCTCCCATTTGAAAAGTTCCGCCTTGTATATTTACCATTTGAGTTCCGAAAGGATCAGAAGGGTGCGGTGTTCTTGGTATTAATCGCTTTCTTGTAGCTAATGCTTCTGAGCGATATTTCCCATTTCTATTCTCAAGATAAGTATTGTAAGCAGCAATTGTGTTCATACTTTTAGCCGTTCTCCAAGCTGCATCATCTTTCTCGCTTACTTGTTTATCTGTAGCAACTTTTATTTGCGCTAATGCTTCTGAGCGATATTTCCCATTTCTATTTTCAAGATAAGTATTGTAAGCAGCAATTGTATTTATACTTTTAGCTGTTTTCCAAGCTGCATCATCTTTCTCGCTTGCTTGTTTATCCATCACAGCGTTTCTTATCGCTTTTATTTGAATTGTTGCTTCCGAGCGATATACACCATTTACTTGTTCTTCCAAATAAGTATTATAAGCAACTGCCGTATTTTCTCTCTTTGCGAGATTCCAAGCAGTTTCATCTGCTAAAGTTTGTAGTTCTTCGATTAGCATCTTAGCTTTATCTGCATATTCTCCGTTAGGATATTTTTGTAAAAAAGCTGTAATTATTTCTGTATCTTCTGTTGGATAAATCTGTCCCCAAGCTTCCGATTCAGATGAGGCTCTTATTAACTCTAACTTCTTTTGTATTACTTCCACATAGAACCCATTCGGAAAACGTGAAAGATATTCCTTTGATTTTTCAGGCGTTTTATCATTAATTGCAGCAATATGTGCTTCTTCCTCTCCTTCTAAATCCCATATTTTTTGACTAATGCTATCTGTTTTTACAATTTCCAGCATTTCATCATAATTAATCTTCGCTGCTATTAAGTTTTTAGCTTTAGTTTCTTCCTGTGCTTTTGAATAAAAATAAGTATACTTCTGTTTTTCTAACTCTGTGAGTTCGAGGACTTCTTCGGTACTCTTAAAATTAGAAATCCCCCAAACAACAAGTATTCCTACTAATACGCCTAATACAGCAAATAGTATTTTTTTGCGATTAGGTGATTCATCAGTAGTACTCGTACTTTGAGTCACTTTGTTCGTATTTGTTGTCTTTTTAGGAATCTTCTTCTCAATTCTCAAAGGCTGTCTTTTAGGACTTTCCCGCTTGTCAACTTCTACTTTTTCTTGTTTGAAATCAGTTATTTTTTCTACATTAAAAATCGAATTAATCGCCGCATTTGCATCAGCAACAAATCGACCATTCGGATACAATTCTATATAATGTTCGTAGCGAGTAATTTTATTTGCTCGTTTAGCGGATAGCCATTCTTCCCCTTCTTCTGTGCTTAATAATCGCTGATATGCTTCCGCAAAATATTTGCTATTCGGAAATTGTTTTTTATATCGAGCAAAATCTACTGAACGTTTAGAATTTTTAATTCTTTCCCAAGCATTTGTAGCCTTAATATTATTAATTTCATTTTTGGTAGTTTCTGCATATTTTCCATCAGGATAAACCTTTAGAAAATGCTCCAAAGAAGCAATAGTTCCAATATTTTTAGCTTCCGTCCAATCACGGATTTCATCTTTTTTTAATCGAAAAACAAATTGTCCATTTCTATGTCCTTCCACCTGTAAGGGTTCGCCCAACGGTGTTTGAATAGCATTTGCTGCTGTTGTTTCTAATACATTAGAACATAATTCCTGTACACCAATCGGACCACTTGTATTTTTTAGATGATACAACAAGCTTTTCGCAAACGGACTATTTTCACCAGGTTTCCCATCTAAAACAATTTCCTTCTGACCAGAAGTCAATCCCCAACGAGAAGGATTTTTTTCTAAGCGTTTACCAATTTCTTTTGATCCTGTTGTAAATAATGCCCCCGAAAAACAAGAATCTGCAATCAGAAAAATATGATACGCATCCGTTGCACTCAAATAATCCTTAATTACGGTATTCGACAAATAATCAAAATAATTATCTTGTTCTGCATCTACAGGAATCCAATATCCTTTCCCCTTTCTATCGTGTAATGCACCATGACCAGAAAAATAAATGATTAAGTTATCCTTTTTTGTTAGTGTTGAACTTAACTTATCTAATGCTCTGACGATATTTGAACCTGTTGCTTCATTATCATATAGCGTCGTAATATTATTTTCATGAAATGAGAATTGAGTTTTCATCAAGTCCACAAAATCTTTCACATCTTTAACTGCATTCTGCAATTTTGGGCAATACTTGTAGTCATTAATCGCAATTCCTAATAGATGATTAGTACGATTATTATTCGTTTCCATTATGGAATCTATATTTGCAAATCCTTTTTTAGATGACATTTTAGAGGTATTTTCCTTAAAAATAAAAGATTAAAGATATAAAAAATAAACATATGAGACAACTGGAAAGAAGAGCTTCTCTTTACTTTCGTTTATTATATAACACAAAAAGGATTTCATCTTTCGATGAAATCCTTTTTCGATTACGCTCCCATTATTGGCAAAGGCTGTACCGTTTACCCTACGGAAACCTGAATACTAAAAAATAAAATTTTAATATTAGTAACGTAATACATTTTTACCATTATAAATTGCCGTATCACCTAATTCTTCTTCGATACGTAATAATTGATTGTATTTTGCAATTCTATCAGAACGAGAAGCAGAACCAGTTTTGA
>CAZEOC010000139.1:0-9146 GCA_964513525.1 uncultured Saprospiraceae bacterium
CTAATCCTATTGTATTAATAAAAGAACTTCCGATTAAATTTCCAGCACGGATAATTCCTGTAAATAAATTTTCTTTTTCTAAGATTAATGCACTCAACCATAGCATAACAAATGGTAAAGTTATGACTACGAAGAAAGTTGGAATATAATTAATAGCGAATTGCAGAAATAAAACGACCGTTGCCACTTTTGCAAAACCAACTAAATCCGCCATTCTATTTTTTCGTTCTGATAAAAAATCGGCTGTCTTTCCTGATTGTTCTTTACGCAACCATTTTAAAGTGAAAAATATTGGAACAGAAAAAGCAAAAGTATTCAGTATCATTAAGATAGGAACACTTTCATAATCAAACAGCTGTTCTAAATTTTCTGCATGAATATACCAAGATTCGTAATAGAGTATTGCCCAACGTTTAAATAGGAAATAACTTGGTAAATCTAAGCCATAAATTCCTAATAAAATTGTGGCATAAATAACTGCTCCAACTGCTGCAATTATTGAAATCTGTTTTAAGTATTTTCGTATTAATATAAAAGTATCTGTGAATATTTCGCCATTCGATTTTACTCGAACGAAATTGATTGTTTCTGGTTGACTCGGCGGTAATTGTGTTTCATTTATATCTGAAACAAATCCTCTTTTTGCTTTTCTCCACGGATAAAAAACGTAGTAAAACAAGACGAAAAATAAACATAAAATGATAAATACGGCTCTAACTGCATCAGGCGTTCCAGTGTGTCGAGTGACGAAACCTTCTATGAAACCTGCTATTACGAAGATTGGAAAAATTCCTAATAACATTTTTACGCCTCTTCTTGCAGAAATCTGAAATGCTTGTAAACGAGAGAAAGTGCCAGGAAAAACTAAACCTCGACCGAGCGTCAAACCTGCTGCGCCAGCCAAAATAATTGCAGAAATTTCTAAAGTTCCATGAATCCAAATTGTTAATAAAGATTCTTTAAAAGCGTAAGAATCTTGCATCGCAAAAAAGGTCTGAAATGCACCAACCATAATGCCATTATACATCATAACGGCTAATGTTCCGAGCATGAAAATAACACCACCAACAAAGGTGTAAAAAGCGACTCGAAGATTATTTTGTGTGATTGATAAAGCAGAAATTAATTCATTATCATCTTTATACACTCGCATCGGATCACCTTCACGAATATTTTCTATCGTCATTTCTACATAAGCATCGCCAAGAATTACACGAGGAAATTCGGGATTCATATAAGTAGAAACCGCTCCAATTAGAAAGGCAAGAAAGAAAATCAAAAAGGCAATTAATAAATCTCGTCTTGCCTCAAACATGATTTGTGGCAATTCATTTGTCCAAAAGTTAAAGAATTTCTTACCTCGAACTTTCTTATTTTTATATATACTATAAAATACTTTTTGTGCTAAATTATTGAGATAAACCCTTACAGAACGATTTGGATAAAAAGTACGAGAGTAAGACAAATCATCTGTAATCTGTACAAATAGATTACTTAATTTATCTGGATCTTTACGATTCGATTCAAGCGTTCGCTCGAATTCTCGCCATTTCTGTTTATTTTGCTTAATGAATTTCGTTTCCCTCATGTATATAATGGATAATTGATAATGAATAATTGACAATTATTAAGAAATAATGTTGTTCAAAATGGTGAAAAATATAACAAATTACCGTTTTATTAATTACTTTAGTGAAATCTTTAAAAAACTAAAAATATACATTTAGACTTAACATTTCAAATAATTGAGTGGAAAAGTTATGTAAAGCAAATTTTCTTATCTGCTAATGTGAAATAATTTTTTCCTCATTTTTTTTAACAAAAAAATCAAAAGTCGAGTAAGAAAACCCGACCTACTTTTATGCGAACGATAGATATAACAACTACACAAAAAGTTACGATAGAATATGAATTAGCAGAATTGCGAGAACGCATCATTGCTTTTTTTATGGATTTATTAATCTTAGGCTCAAGTTTATTATTGCTTGGATTGATATTTACAGGTGCTTTTGGAGTCGATTCCGTAGAATTATATTATTTAATGATTGCCTTTCCAATTTTTGCTTTTTATTCGCCAGTTTCAGAAATGTTGATGGACGGACAAACTTTAGGCAAAAGAATTATAGGTATCAAAGTCGTCAAATTAACAGGAAAAGAACCATCAAATAATGATTACTTGATTCGTTGGGTTTTTCGTTTGATTGATATTTGGCTTTCAGGCGGAACAATTGCTGCGATGTTGGTGAGTTCCTCCCCAAAAGCACAACGACTCGGAGATGTAACGTCAAATACAACATTGATTCGAGTGAAATTTATTCCAAGATTTCGATTAGAAGATATTGAACGTATCAGTTCTTTGGATAATTACGAACCAACTTATCCCGAAGTAAAACGCTTGAACGAAGACGATATGTTATTAATAAAATCTATCGTTTCACGAGCAAGACGTTATAATAATCCAGCACATAAAGAAGCATTAAATAATTTAGTCAGTCGATTAATGTCGATTTTAGATATTCCAAAACGACCAAGGAATTCGATTGAGTTTTTGAAAACGCTAATTCGAGATTATATTGTTTTGACGAGGTAAGAACGAGTGACGAACGGCTTTTCGCCTTGACGATAGACGACCGCTTCGCTGACGAGAAAATCTGTAAGTGTAGAAAATAGAAGGTCTAAAAAAAGTCTGTCATTCCGACTAAAGTCGGAATCTCCTTGACTTCAAGAAACTAAGTTTGAGAAAGGAAAAGTAAAAGGCTTAAATTTTGTTCCGTTGCCTTTGGGAGATACCGACTTTCGTCGGCATAACGGGAGAATTTAGACTTTTGACTTTGTTTATAGATTAAAATTGTACTTGATTTATTTTCCCATTTTTTATAAAACGGCTTTCGCCGAATGATTGCACTCACCAATCTATGAACATTCTGCGTCAAAACAAGCTGACAAAATAGTCCAATTTCAGTCTGTGACTTCACCAAAAATAGTAACGCTAATATGCTTTTTCAATCAAACTCGATTGTCAGAGCATATTAGCGCTATACAGGTTCAACTGAAAATATCAGTTAAACTCCATCAAATTCACAAAAGGGAATGTACAACAAAAACTAATCGGTCGGTGAGAGCAATTATTGGCGAAAGCCTATTTTTTGTATCACTAACTTACATATTAAGAATGTGTAGATTGTATACTACAAAATAGTCGAGAGGCGAACAAAAAAGTCGTCGTTCGACAAATATTTTTCTTAAGTTGATGATATTCGACTTGAAGTAATAGCATCACTAACCTACAAATTTAAAAATGTACCCAACCTTGTGCTTGAATATCGTGAATATTTCCACCAGTTGTATGTAAAGTAATACCTTCTTGTTTATCTACGATTTCTCCGATAATTGCTACATTGGGCATATATTGAATTTTCTCCAAATCTGACGGATCAACGGTAAATAATAATTCATAATCCTCACCGCCACTCAATGCACAAGTAATCGGATCTAATTTGAATTTAATCGCTTGTTCTTCAACATCTGGATGAATCGGAACTTTTCCTTCTTCTACAAATGCACCTACATCTGACTGACTACAAATATGAAAAACTTCCGAAGCTAAACCATCAGAAATATCCATCATTGCGGTCGGAATCAGATTTGCTTTTGCAAAATGATCAATCATATCACCTCTTGCCTCTGGTTTTAGTAATCGACCCACTAAATAGTTTTGATTATCTAAACTTGGTTGAATTTTTGGATTGTCCAAGAAAATTTGTTTTTCTCTTTCCAATAATTGTAAACCCAAATATGCCGCACCTAAATCACCAGAAACACACAGAATATCACCAACTTTTGCCGTATTTCTATACGCCAACTTCTTAGGCTCTCCTTGTCCAATTGCCGTGATACTAATGACCAAACCTTTGGTAGAAGAAGTTGTGTCGCCACCAATTAAGTCCACATTATATTTCTCACAAGCGAGATAAATTCCACGATATAATTCCTCTAAAGCTTCTACTGAGAAACGGTTAGAAATCGCAATTGAAACCGTAATCTGTTTCGGAATTGCATTCATCGCATAAATGTCTGACAAATTCACAACGACTGCTTTATAACCCAAATGTTTTAAAGGTGTATAAATCATATCAAAATGAATTCCTTCCAATAACATATCTGTCGAAATAACGGTCTGAAACTTTCCATTATCAATCACCGCTGCATCATCACCAATTCCATATTTTGTAGAATTGTGAAGCGTTTTATTTCCCTTCGTCAAATGGTTGATTAAACCAAATTCTCCTAATTTATTAACATCTGTTCTTTCCATTTTTTTTGTTTTTTGAACTCACTCCTACTCTTTCAAGAGAGGGGAACAACACTCAGATTCGCAACTTGCATTAAGTTGAGATTTTTTAAGCCCCTCTTTTTTTAAGAGAGGGGTTGGGGTGAGTTCAACCATTTTATTTCACAAAAGGATTCCACATTTTTTCGTGTCCGATTGTCGTTTCGATTCCATGCCCTGAATATACTTTCGTTTCATCAGGTAAAGTGTATAATTTTGTGCGAATATTACTTGCCAAAGTCTCAAAATCTCCACCTGGCAAATCTGTTCTTCCGATACTTTCACGGAATAGAACATCACCTGCGATGATGAAGTTGTCTTTTTTGCTATAAAAAGAAATACTTGCTGGCGAGTGTCCTGGTGTGAATAAAACCGCTAATTCTGAATTACCAAATTTCACGACATCACCTTCTTCCCAGAATACGGTAATCGCTGGAGATTCCTCCAAAGTCAATTGATACATTTGAGCTGCAATCTTGCTATATTCTATTGTTTGCTGTTCGTCTTTATGTGATTCTAAAGGTAAATTATATTTCTCAGCAACGAATTTATTACCAAAAATATGATCAATATGGCAATGCGTATTGATTAATTTTACTGGCGTTAATTCCCGACTTTCGATAAAAGTCACCAAACGATTTCTTTCATTATCATCATAACAACCTGGATCTAAGATGATACATTCTTTTGTTTCATCATAAATCACATACGTATTTTCCGAAAACGGACTAAAAGTAAATTTTACAACATTCATAGTTCTTGTTGAGCATTAGCGAAATCCCGATTTTTCTCAGGAATACTTGATACTGGTTTCTGGATACTGGCTTATAAGTTCTAACAGCCAAGATTATTTTGATTTCTCACTTCTCCTCTAAATTCTCTTATAATAAACTTCATTCCCAACTTGGATTCCATATTTCGATGCAAAACCTGCGTTCACTTCGAGTACATATTTTGCAGCAATATTATTTGAAGTGACTTGTGCTTCTGAATATGGCGTCGTCCGTTCTTTAATCGCAACTATTTTATTATTAATATCAATAAAAATAATGTCTAATGGAATAATCGTGTTTTTCATCCAAAAAGAACGTGCTCGATTATCATCGAAAATGAATAACATTCCTTTATCAAAATCCATAGAAGAACGGTTCATCAAACCTTGTGTAATTGCACCTTCGGTTTCTGCAATTTCGATTTTAATTTCCATAGAATTTGTACTATCTCCTTGAAAATCACCCGTGAAAAAAGTCAAATTTGCTTCATGCTCAAATTCTGTTCCTGGCAACGGTTTTGAAATTCTTTTTGTTGCTCCCTTTTCTTCATTTCCACAGCTTTGGAAAACAACTAAACTAATTGATAATATTAATATAGGAAATACAAATCTTGACCAAGATTTCATCAATTGCTTTTTCATTATTTCTCATTTTATGAATAATGCTGCAAAAATATTGAAAACTTGTGAATTATTGTTGAACTATGAATGATAAACTATAAATGGTTGAATTTGTGGCTAAGTAAATGAAAAAGCGTGTTAGTTTTGAAACTAACACGCTTTCTGTGATTAACTTTTGTCATGAATGACTCAAGTAATTGGATAATAAAACTGAAAATTAGTTTTCATCATATGCTAAAAATTCATTTACTGAACTTACAACATGCGACATTTTATCATAATTAACATTATAATGGATATATTTTCCATCACGATAAGTTGTAACTAAACCAACATCTCTTAAAATTCGTAAATGCTGAGAAGTAATCGATTGCTCTAACTTTAAAGTATTGTAGATTTTATTTACATTAATATCAGAATTTTTATCAATGAAATCTAAAATCTGCATACGTAAGGGATGTGCAACCGCACGTAATATTTCTGATGATTCATGCAATTGCATGTGATCAATTGATACTTTTGCTTTTCTCATACTCGTAGTTATTTTTAGGTAATTCTTAACAGTTTAATAGTAACAACAAACTTGCCAAAAATCACTTTTCTAACTGACGAATAAACCAAGCCTTATCCAAAAGTGTAGATTCTTTTTTAATTTCAATCAATAATTTATTTACTGCATTTCTATCGTTTTGATTTACTTTAATGAGCTTTTTAAGATATTTTATCAATTTCAAATAGTTCTGTTTGTGATAACCTAATTTTTTATGTCGATGAAGGTAAACTTTGATGCTTCCGATTAAAGACGTTAAAGCATCAAAAGCATTCGTTTCATAATAAATTTTAGCCATCAATTGTTTCGCATGTAAACCATGTAAAACATCTTTGAAATTCACTCGTAGTAATAGTTGTAGTACATCGTCATATTGATTTTGGTATTGATGCCAGAGTGCTAAGTTGAAATAATAAATATCATCTTGATATACTTTTGAAATATACTTTTTATTGGTATCTAAAAATACTTTTGTCCACTCAAATTCTCCTAATTTCAAACCTGCAATAGCTACATTGTTATAAGTAAATCTTGATAATTCACCATTTTTAATGAACACCTTAGTTTCAAATCCTTTTTTATACCAATCAAAAATTTCTATTAAAAAATCGCCGTTTCCTTGGTTCAGTTTTTTAATGCAAAAGTTGATTGCGAGCAATAAAATATCTTTTATTTCATTTTTGGAAAAAATCTCAAAATGATTATTGATTAGCAATTTGAGAATTTTATATAATTTTTCTTCTCCAGTTGTTAAGGCTTTATAGATATGATAATAGATATCAATAACAGGAATATTACGATATAAGCCGTTTTCTATTTTTTCTATTGTATTTTGAAAAATGGCTTCTTCATAATCCATTAACAATACAGATTTATGTGTAATCAAATTGCATTGCCATTTCAGTGTATTGACGATTGAATAAATGGAGAAGGATTCGGAAACTTCTTTGATTGGTAAGGCTTCGCCTCTACTTTTATTTTGAAAATATTCGTGTTTTTCAAGATTTAACTGATATATTTCTTGATAATAATTTGCATTTCGTTTAGGTTGTTTATTAATTAATTGTTCCACTTTTTTGAGTTCTTGCTCGAAGTATTTCTGTAGTTTTCTTTCTCTCAATTGCTTTAATAACAAGAGTTGTTCTTGTTTAGAATTCAATTGATTTTCTTTCCAAATTAGATAATTTTTGATTTGCTGCAATAGAAAAGACATCGTATATCTCAATTGTTTGTCTGCATATTTTTGATTTGGAAAAATGGTATTAAAAGCGTTCTCTTTAGTAAATGGACTTTGATTATTTTCATTAGTAAAAGCAACGATATAATCAAAAAGACGTATCAATTCTAATCTTGAATTATGTAAAGGGGAACTAAGCCAAAGCCTAAATTCTTTAATCTCAGCCTTTGTCAAAGCAAAAATATATTCTACAACACTTGATTTCTTAATCATTTATGACAAGTTGATTTTAATTTAAAAAATAAAATATTGATAATCAATTGATTAAATAATATTAAAACCAATAAGATTATTGACAAAGATAAAATAATGTAATTGTAATTCATTATGATTTCATTTAGATTTGTCTTATTAATTCACAAAACCATTTTAATTATGAAACAAGCAAAAATAAACTTAATCGGAATAGTTGCCCTGTTGATGACGTTCAGTTCTTTTGGTCAAGGTTGGGAAAATTCTTATTCTCCTTTAGTGTCTATAGATTCCTTTTATATTTCTGTTACTCAAAATAGTAATGATGAATTTTTTGTATTACCGAAATTTCATCCAAATGTTTTAAAAGTAGATGCTACTGGAAATCATAATTGGTCAAGCTTAAATGATAATGAAGAACCAAGCTTAGCTGCTCATAGTAATCACTTACACGATGAAATCTTACATTTAAGTAATGGTGATTTTTTTACAGCAGCCGATTATGATTTCTATAATTCAAAATTATTATTTGCGAAATTTGATACAAATGGCGATACGATTTGGACAAGAAGATTAACAAATTTGACAAATTACGCTGGAATTTATTCGAGAGTTCAAGAGATTATTGAAACTCAAGATAATAATATTCTTATCCTCACATCTGATGGAGTTAATAACAATACATGTTTATTTAAAATCAACTCTACTGACGGAAGTACGATATGGTTTAGTATTGTTCCTACTATTTTATCATCTGATTTTGTAAATATAAATGGGGTAAATATCGTCGAACATATTAATGGCTCATTTTCTATAATATATCGAAGTCTATTTTCTGGTACACCTACTACTACAGGTATTGAATTAGTTGAAATAGACATGAATGGAAATGTTCTTTCTAATAGTAATAATAATAACAATAGTGTATATCCATATAATATTGATATTGATATTAATAATAATAAATTAATAACAGGAATTGAGAGATTTCCAGGTAACCTCCAGAAACCTTTTATTAATCTGATTGATAACTTAGGTAATTTACAAACTTCTTTTAATCCTTGGAGTCAAGGTTATGGAAATGACGCAAAATATACACCAGACGGAAATATTTTGGTAGTTGGTGAAACAAATACAAGTTGGCAATCTCCTTATGCACGAAAAGGTGTTATCAGCAAATACGATACACAAGGAAATGAGATTTGGACAAGGTATGTTGGTGGTGATAGTACTCAAGCTGGTTATCATTTTGAACTATCTCACATCCGATTTACAAGTACTGGAGATTATATGATTTTTGGTATGGAACGAAATGGGACATCTCAAAAAATATTTATTACAAAAATTGGTTCAAATGGATTGATTTATGAAAATGCAATAGAAGGTAATGTCTATAAAGATGATAATTTGGATTGTAACTTAACATCTGGAGAGAACTTATTAC
>CAZEOC010000140.1:0-9101 GCA_964513525.1 uncultured Saprospiraceae bacterium
TTCTATTGTCTGACGATATTTTCTTTTCGTATATCCAACTCCTAAGTTAAGTCCAAATTTTTCGTTTAGACGAAATTCTACAAAATCTACAATTACAGAATAGCCAAAATCTAAACCCGTTCTGCTATCATTAGGATTAGTTTCTAAAGAAAGTAATCCAATGTCACTTCCGACTTTTATACCAGTGCTTATATGTTTGAATGTTGTCTCTTTTTGTGCAAAAAGAACAAGATTAATACAGCTGCATAAACATAGCAAGAAGTATTTCATTTGAAGAGTTTTAATTTTTAGCTTATAAAATATAATACAAATATCGGAATATTCTTTAGAGAATAGCTGTTAATCGTCTTAAATCTTGCATCATTTCTTTTATGGTATAGTTAAAGTCAGTTAGAAACGACAATATCGTGGGAACTTTATGTACATTTGCAATGTTAATTTAATGTTAACTGACTATTAATTAAAAATGAACAGTAAAATTTAATTTGCTTTTTTGTAAATATCTTAATAATTTATAGGGTGAATTAACTAATGTTTATCATAAAAAATGTTTGTTTTAACAAATATTTCTCACCTATAAAAGTAATTTTCACAATAACTTTCCTAATTGATTCAATTGCAATTTTCATTATAAATATTGAATTGATGGAATATTATTAGGAATTAATGGAAATTAAAATCGACTGTAAACCAATTGTGATTTAATTTAAAATTGTGAATTATCATTAAAATTGAAAATAATATAGCTTATGAAAAATATATACTTTATATCATTAATTAGCTTGTTTTGTTGCTTTTCAATTGGATTAAATGGACAAGCTTTTGGCTATCAATTTCAAAAAGAAGGCAAGAAGAAAATAAGATTAAAGTTTGAGCAGGTTAATAATTTAATTATTCTGCCAATAATGCTTAATGATACTTTTGAATTGAAATTCATAGTAGATACTGGCGTTCGCCATACAATAATTACTAAAAAATCTTACACAGATAGTTTGGCGGTTAGATACGGTAGAAGTTATAAGTTAACGGGAGCAGATAAGACTTCTTCTGTTAATGCTAAATTAGCACACGAATTAAATTTTAAAATGCCAGGGTTAGAAGCAATTCGTCAAACGGTTTTGGTATTAGAAGAGGATTATTTTGACTTGGATAATTCACTTGGTATATCAGTTGATGGAATTTTAGGAATGGATATATTTATGCGTTATACTGTGAAGATTGATTATCAAACCAATACAATGACATTAACGAATCCTGATAAATTCAAACCAAGTAAAACGTATGAAACTATTGATATTGAATTGATTCAAGGAAAACCATATATGAATATTATGACGGTTCAAGATAATGGTGTGATTATGGAGAATAAAATGTTGATAGATTGTGGGGCAAGTTTGAGTATGATGTTAGATGTGACTTCGGATGAACAACTTTCATTACCTGAAAAATATATTCATGGTACTTTTGGTCAAATTTTAGGTGGTGATTTGGAAGCCTATGTTGGTAGAATTACTTTTTTAAAATTTGGGGATAGTAATTTTAAAGATGTAGTTGCAAATTTTCAAATTCCGTTTTGGACGGATACAATAACGCAGAATCATGGTTTGATTGGAGGAGGAATATTGAGTCGATTTGATGTGATTTTTGATTTTCCACATAAGAAAATGTATATCAAGAAAAATGAACGATTCTACGAACCATTTACAAGAGATAGAAGTGGTTTACATATAGAACTGAAAGGAAATAGTTTTAATCAGTTTCTTATTGCTGATGTTATTGCTGGTTCTCCTGCTGATATCGCAGGTATCGAAACTGGAGATTTAATTTTGAGATGTAATGGGAAACCTTTCAGTCGATTATCATTAGGAGATTTGACGAATACTTTTCAAAGTAAACCAGAAACTTTGGTGAAGTTAACTGTTTTGAGAAATCAAGAAGAGGTTGAGGTGAAATTTCGATTGAAGGATTTGATATAAATAAAGTTGTTGGACAACGTAAAAGGGTAGAAGATAGGAAGACGAAGCAATTAATGCTTTTATCTTTCTACTTTCTACCCTTTTTTAAGTCTAAGTATTAGCTACAAATCTTAATCACAAGCTGCACAATCAATTGTCTGACAACTCATTGGTTGAGGACAATAAAGCGCATTTCCACAAATATCAATGATTGTTAAATCACATTTATCATTTAATGCTTTGATATTAAAACCACGTAAAGTATCATATTTTGCACCTGAAATTTCAGAACGCATATATTGATGCTCGCCGCCGCCCATTACTGCTGCAACTCCACCTTCATAATTCTCAATAGTAATACTACTTGCTGAGAAACGGCTATCGTTCAAACCAGTATAACCGATAGAACGTAATAAACGATCTAATTCAGCACGGTTTCCGCTTCTATTTTCACTATGTAATTGCTGTAGACGAACATAAACTGCATCTGAAGTTCTTAAATCTACCATCGAACCAAATTGCTGATTGTGACTTAAGTCTGTAACAACTACACTTTCTTTTCCTGAATTATCCTCAGGTTTTTTACAAATTCTTAATTTACATTTCCCATCATCCATAAAAGCACTTACAGTACTATTTTCAGAAGTATAACCTGCAGGGAAATTAATCTTAGCTGCTTTACGAGAAACGATTTTTGTTCCATTACTTACAGATTTCGCCATAGTAGAACCAGACTTCACATAGAAATTTTGAGGGAAAAATGCATTTCCACAAATCTCCATGATTGTAACATCACAACCATTCTCAGAAGTAATTCTGTATCCTTTGAATTTTTGGTTTGTACCAGGTGCAATTGAAGCATATAAATAAGAATTTCCTCCTGCTCCTAACATTCCAGTAACTCCAGCATCATACATAACTATAGCTACTTCATTTACAGTAAAAGCTGGATCATTGAAGCCTGCATAACCCATCGCTTTCCACAAATCATCTAATTCCATTGCGTTACCTTTTTCGTTAGCAACATAGGCTTTTTTCAAATGATCAAACACTTCTTGTGTTGTCGTATAATTACGAAGCGTACCAAATTGTGGATTTGTACCTAAGCGAGGAAGTGCTTTTGGTTTTTTATTCTCAGGATAATCAAATACTAAGTGTTTGTTAGAACATGCTCTTTTTACAAGTAATTGTGTCTTTGTCGGTGCATAAGTAACACAGTAACACGAATCTCCTTGAACATAACAACTCTTAAACGTTTCTTGTGCGAAACTCGAACCGGCAATTAATAAAATTGCTACGGTAAGTGTAGATTTTAAACTCATTTTTTTTCAGGTTTTATCAATATTTTAATTGAAATTTTATGTAATATTTCGTAAAAATATCAAAATGAAAGGACTTTCTTTGTATATTTAATAATCATATTACCGTAATTTTAACACATTATTAATAATTTCTATAAGACTAAATTTCCATGAAACGATTCCGTTTTAGTATCATTTTTATAATAATTCTCCTTGCGTTTACCTCTTTTTTACTAATTAATAAAACACAAGATTGGGGATTTTTCGGGCATCGAAAAATTAATAAAATGGCGGTTTTCACCTTGCCATCTGATTTGATTCCTTTTTATAAGACGAATATTGACTATGTAACTCAACATGCTATTGATCCCGATAAGCGTCGCTACATTTCCAAATATGAAGCGATTCGTCATTTCATAAATCCAGATGAAATTGATGTTTATCCATTTGAAAAACTGCCTCGACAATGGAATGAAGCACTTGCAAAATTCACGGATATTTATATTGTTAATAATGAAAATGATACGCTCTTATTATTTGGTGAAAGCCAGATGACTTTTACAGAAAATACTTTAGTTTTTCATAGTGATATTTTACCGAGCTTAATTGGAGAAGAGCGATTTGATATTAGCAAATGGGATTATTTGCGTTTTACTCGTAATAATATTCAATCGCAATATTATGAAAATGATTGGATAATAGAACCAACTCAAATTGATTCTTTATTCACAGCAGATGAAAAATTGATTCCATTAAAAATGGATGTTAAATCGGTTTTTGCAAAAGATAGATTGTCTGAAATTGGCGTTTTGCCTTGGCATCTCAAAGCGATGCAATATCGATTGACAAAAGCTTTTGAGGAAAAAAATATTAATAAAATTCTAAAAATATCCGCAGACTTTGGACATTATATTGGAGATGCACATGTTCCGTTACACACTACAAAAAACTACAATGGACAGTTGACCAATCAATACGGAATTCATGGTTTTTGGGAAAGTCGCTTACCAGAAATGTATGCAGATGAAGTGTACAGTTATTTGGTTGGAAAGGCAGAATACATTGAAAATCCAACAGAATATTACTGGAGTATTGTTTTAGCAAGTAATGAATTAGTAGATAGCGTTCTACTCATCGAACAACGAACTCGACAAACTTTTCCCGAAGACCAAATCTATTGTTATGAAAATGTGGGGAATAAAACTATTAAAACTTTTTGTGAAGATTATGCAGCAGCTTATCATGAAGCAATGCAAGGAATGGTTGAACGGAGAATGAAAAAAGCGATTAAATCTGTCGGAAGTGCTTGGTTTACAGCTTGGGTTGATGCTGGTCAACCAGATATGAAAATTATTAAAAATAAGAAAATAGAATTGACGGAAGTCGAGAAAAAGGAATTACAAAAAGAAGAGAAAGCATTTAAGTTTGGGAAAATTTTTGGTCGAAATCATGGAAATTGATTTTTTGAACCGCAGAATATCGAACTGAGGAATATTGGATTACGAAGTTTATTATGAAAAAAATCATAAAAAAGTAGGTAAAACTTGAATATTCAATATTCGTAATTCATCGGTTCAAAAATTAGTTCTGCGGTTCAAAAAAATTATCCCACCACAATTTCATACATATTTTCCTTACGTAAATATTTATTCGCCAAAGTTTGAATTTCTTCAGGAGAAATGGTTTTAATCGTATTGACAAGGTCATTATAATAACCAAGTTCTACCTTTTCCATTGTGAAAGTTTTGGTGATTTCGGCAACGCTAAAAGGTCCTTCCAAACCAGTAAGTAAATAACCCAAAAGATAATTTCGAACCATTTGTAATTCTTTTTGCCCAATCGGTTCTTCTCGTAGTTTGGCGAATTCTTTATAGATTTCCTTCAAAGCATCATTTGCTGAACCTTTTGCTACTTCTGTTGCTACATTGAGATAACCATCGTAAGTCATTGGTTCGAGCGTAGAGTAAACACCGTAAGTATAGCCTTTATCTTCTCGTAAATTGGTCATTAATCTTGCTCCAAAATATCCACCTAAAATAGTATTCAAAACATATAAACCTTTATAATCTGGATGTTTTCTATTGAAAGTTTTACATCCTATTCTAATCGCAGATTGAACCGAATTTTCTTTTTCTATTCTTAGAATTTTCTTTGGATTCGGATTGTATATTGCAGTTTTAGGTGTTGTTATTCCTGATTTAATATTTTTACCAATCGTATTATTTAAAGCTTCCAAGACATTATCTGTTGGTCGTCCGCTCAAAAATATTTTTAGATTTCCTGCTCGATAATGATTATCAAAATGACTAATAATATCTTCTTGGTTTACATTGTCAAACAATCGAGGTTGACTATTATAACCGTAAGGATGTTTTTTACCAAAAATAGCTTCCGTGATTTGACGATAAGCCACAACATCAGCTTTTCCTAAATCCATCTTCAATTTTCGATGACTTCTACGTTTGAATTTTGCTAAATCAGCTTCATCAAAAGCAGGAGTAGTTAATATTTCATCAACTAAAGGTAACAACTTATCGAAGTGCTTAGTCAAGCAAAACAAAATCAAATTAGAAGTATCCAAATCCGCAGGGAAGGCGATATTTCCACCGTAAAAATCTACAATTTCTGCAATTTTTTCTCCGCTATTATATTTCGTTCCTTCTTTCAGCAATTGAGCAGTAGCGCGACTCACCAACTTCTTATCTTCTAACCATCGACCAGCTTGAAAAACCAATTCCATTTTCACAACTGGTTGAGTTCCCATTTTTATAATATAAACAGGAATTCCATTATCCAAATGAATTAATTCTGGTTCTGGTAATTGCAAACTCGTAATCTCTCGCAAAGGTGGTGCGACTGTTCTGTTTAGCATATTTTCACTTTTACTTTAATTTTTACTTTCATTTATTAAAGTTTAGTCTTCATAATAATACTTATTCACAAATCGAATTCCCAAGGATATTTCGAGTGAAAGATTGATAACTTTCTGTTCGCTAACTGGTACGAATTGTTGTGTGAATCTGTTGTAAACACTTCCTGGAGGAGAATAAATTTGCTGCGAAAAATCAGGAGAAACCTGAAAATCTAAAACAAACTGAACTGGACCATCTGCTGGACCAAAATGTAAACCGCCTCCAACTGTAAAACCGTAATTGAATGGCTGAATAGCATCGGTATATTGTTCAAATATTTCAAAAGAATCGGTAACGGTATATTCTAATCGAACACCTAATTTGGCATAAGCTTCTGTATTATCTTTTATTTTATAGATTTTTTTAGCAGCGCCTAAAACAGATAAATTACCAACTCTCATTTTATAATATTGAGAAACAAACTGACCTGAGCCTAATACAATTCCTTGTTGCAATACAGCACTTCCTCGATTATGATAACCAAATTCTATTGGAATCGTCAATTCATCACTCAAAATTGATTCATAAAAACCACGAGCATTCCAACTTAATAAAGGGTCTCTATCAAAACCATTCCAACGCTGTGTTCCAACGGTTAATCCGCCCATCAAACCATAGGCATTATCTTGTGCTTGTACATCCAAGATTGATAACAAACCAATCATTAATATCAATATCTTTTTCATAATTATTTGATTTTAGAACCCAAAAATAGGAATTCAAAATGGGAAATAGAAAATGATGAATGATGAATGATGAATTTTATAATTCATCAACGAAATAGTTATTTTTTGTAAAAGTGAAGTCATTCGTCACTCGTAAAGCGAATAACGAGTGGTTGTTGTTCGTAAGTGAACGAATTGTCACTCGTCAGGATACCTAATATCAGTCAAAAATAAACCTTCGGAAGGAGCAGAATGATTTAATTTTAAAGGAATTTTATGTTCTAATGCTTGTCTCAATTGGGAAATGGTTACTCTTCCAGTTGCAACATTAATACACATTCCGACAATCAATCGAACCATTCCTCGCAAAAAGCGATTTGCAGAAATATGATAGACTAATCTTTCATTTTTTGCATCATAAACCCATTCCGACCGCTTCATTTCACAAAGTGTTGTTTTAACATCAGTATTAGATTTACAAAAAGTATTAAAATCCTGAAACTCCATTAAAAGGTTTGCAGCTGTTTGTAATTTATCAAAGTCAATCAAATCTCTTCTGTAAGGGTATTGCCAAACAGTTTCAAACTCAAATGGATTTTTATTAAAACAAATATGATATTCATAACTCCGATGATATGCATCAAATCGAGCATGTTTGTCAGTTGCTACTTCAAAAATATCCATTATGACAATATCTTTCGATAAAATAGAATTAACTCGATATTGGAAGTTTTTTGGTAATTCGGGTTTAAAATCAAAATGAGCGAAATATTCCTTTGCATGAACACCTGCATCCGTTCGACCACAGCCAACTATTGCTATTTTTGTTCGCAATATCAAACTCATTTTTTCCTCAATTTCATCCTGAACTGTCACCGCATTTGGTTGAGATTGCCAACCATGAAATCGACTTCCGTTATATGCTAATTTTATAAAATACCTCATTTGTTATGATAACCTTTATTAAAAGCTACGTTATTATTCATAAGACAGATATCAGACGATTTGGAGTGTATTTTCTGACAGTCAAAGATGGTCTGACAATGAAATGGTCTGACTTCTAACTTCTTACTGAATAGTTACAAAGCTACTTTAAAACTTATGAAAAGTAGAACTCATTTTGAAAAATGAATATGTCAACTTCATCACAAAACTATTGTTGTTGAATCTTATTTTTGCATTAAAAATAAAATTTTATGAAAGACTTTATTAATGATTGGAAATTAATGTTGCTTTTATCGTGTACACTTGGATTAGCACCTTTCGTTCCAGAACCGCATTTATTTGGGAAAATTCGATGGATTTTAGGTGGAGCAGTTGGAATGCAACCAGCAGATTGGTTTGATTTCTTTATGCATGCGACACCGTGGGTTCTTTTAATACGAATTGGCGTTTTGAAAACTATGAACCGTGGACTTTAGAACCGTAGAACAGAAGAATTACGAATATTGAATTCCGAAGTTTGACGAATTATACCATGAAAATAGATTAGTTTATTATCATGGGAAAGTAGGTCAAACTTCGGAATTCATCATTCGATATTTTGCGGTTCTAAAGTTCAATAGATTCAATCACCGTAATAAATTCTTTCAACATCATCGCCGTAGCTCCCCAAACTACTTTTCCAAAAACATCGAAATAAGGAACTTGTTTTAATTGCATTCCATTCGGTAATTTCAAATCTGTTTTTTTATGATTATCAGGATTTAATAATATAGATAAAGGCGTTTCAATAATTTCATAAACCTCAGTTGGTTGAGCTTGAAAATCTGGAATTTCATTTGTAAATCCGACGAATGGTTGTACCAAAAAATTACTAACTGGAATATAAACTTCTGTCATTTGACCTAAAACTTGGACTTTAGCAGGATTAATACCCAGTTCTTCTTGCGCTTCTCTTAATGCCGTTGCTTCTAAATTTACATCATCTTCTTCTGCTTTTCCTCCAGGAAAACTTACTTGACCACTATGTCTATCTTTCTTATGTACGACACGTTGCATTAACACAATGTGTAATTCATCGTTCTTTGGATATAACAAAGTTAAAGTTGCAGAAAGTTTTGGGTTTTCAGGTGTTTTATAATTTTCTAACCAGACTTTGCGCACACCGTGAGCCATACTATATTGAATTTCCCTTCCTGGTAATTCTATATTATTTAATTGATATTTTAATTTATTTATGAATTCCATGTTTTTTGTTTAGTGGTCAGAAATTAGACCATTTTATTGTTAGACCGTCTTTGGTTGTCAGAAAATACACTCCAAATC
>CAZEOC010000141.1:0-9074 GCA_964513525.1 uncultured Saprospiraceae bacterium
TCATTAATTAAAGCATCCAATACTTTATTTATTGATTTACAATTAAAACTATTTTTCATTTTAATAATTTAATCAAAAAAATAACGGATGTATCTTATAAAATTTAAAGGAACAATCATTGAATGTGAAGCAGGTGATAATCTTAGAAAAGTATTGCGAAAAGCAAAACTGAGTCCACACAATGGCGAGGCAAAATGGCTAAATTGTAAAGGTTTTGGAACGTGCGGAACTTGTGCTTTAGCAATCAAAGGAGAAGTTTCTCCGATTACAAAAGTAGAAAAATGGCGATTGAATTTTCCGCCACATAAAATTGAAAATGGCTTACGTTTGGCTTGTCAATGCAAGGTTTTAGGAGATTTAGAATTGTTGAAAGGAGCAGGTTTTTGGGGCGAAAAGTAGGTCGGGATTTCTTACCTGACATTTTGTTTTGGCAAAATATCTACTCAATCTTTAATTGATAACGTTCACCAGTAGATTGAATAAACTCAATATAATTGTCACGAACAATTTCTTTGTAAGGTGGACCGCCAGTAAAACCTTCTTGTATTAACAACCCATTTTTCGTGTAAGAATAGACTGAAACTTCATCATCAATAATAATTGAATTTTTGATTTTATACATAAATATCTCAATACAGGCTTTTTCATATTTCAATACCTTAAATAGATTTAAATCTATAATTCCCCAATAATGGAATTCTTCAAAGAAAAATGTATTCGTTTCAGCAATAAATATAAAATTAAAAAGTCTATCGTCATCTAAAAGTAAATGGAATTTAATATACTTTTTAGATAAATTTTCATAAACTATTTTTAGATAATAAATAGCGCCAATCTTATCAGAATGATTACTTTTTCCAATAATTTCTATTTCAAATGATTGTTTTTGGGGAATTTTATTTACAAGTTCAATGGATTTTATTTTCATTATATAAAAATACAAAAAATCTACTTTGCTTTAGTAAATATACACAGTTAGAAATAGAGTTTTATTAAATCAAAAGTCGGGTAAGAAAACCCGACCTACTTAAAATGCCTTACGAAACTTTACAATTAATCTTTATTGTGGCTTCACTTGAAATCGTCCAAGTTCCATATTCTTCCCCAACTTTATAATCAAATCGATTTACTTTCAAATCACCTTTGAAATTTGTACCATCATATTCAAATGGAATCGTAACGATTTTTGTGATTCCATTCATCGTTAATTTTCCAGTGGTTTGGAATTTTCCTTTCACTTTTTTAATAAAATTAGATTGAAAACAAATTGTCGGATTTTTGTTGACATTAAAAAAGTCTTCTTTTAATAAATGTTCATCTCGTCCGCTACTTCCAGTATTTACCGTCGAAGCATCTACGCAAACATTAAATTTTGAATTGGCTAAATCATTTTCGTCAAATTCAATATCGCCTTTCATTCCACTAAAACTTCCTTTGACCGTATTTACTTTTAAATTCGTAATTTCAAATGAAACACCAGAATTAGTCGAATCAATTGTTTTGGTACTATTAATTGTAAAAGTAATAATGCTTAAAAAGCTGATTAATAAATATTTCATGATTGTCTTAATGTTTAAACATTGATTAAATATCAATCTAAATACAATCAAGATTATTTTTGGTTTTAGAAAAGCAATATTTTATAATTTTGATAACAAATAATTGACTTTTATGAATGATGTTTGATAATTCAATTAAAAAATGATAGCTTTCGTTATTCGATAAAATAAAAGAAAATTAACCAATTGAAATTAGATTATGAAAGCAATGTTATGTAAAGAATTGGGACATCCTTCTAACTTAGTTTTAGAAGAAGTTGTTTCTCCAGTTCCAAAACCAAATGAAGTATTAATTAGTGTTAAAGCGTGTAGTGTCAATTATCCTGATACATTAATTGTACAAGGTTTATATCAATTCAAACCCGAATTACCGTTTTCGCCAGGAAGCGATGTCGCTGGAATCGTGAAAGCAGTAGGAGAGGAGGTAAAGCACTTTAAAGTTGGAGATAAAGTCTTTGTAGTCGTGCAACATGGTGGTTTTGCAGAAGAGGTAATTGCACCATCGAATCGAGTTTTTGCAATGTTACCAGGAATGGATTTTAATACAGCTGCTTCTTTTATGATGGCTTACGCAACGTCTTATCATGCATTAAAAGATAGAGCAAAATTGAAATCGGGAGAAACCATTTTAATTTTAGGTGCTTCTGGTGGCGTTGGATTAGCTGCCGTTGAATTAGCAAAGAAAATGGGCGCAACGGTAATTGCTGCAGCTTCTACGGATGAAAAATTAGCTTTATGCAAAAAATATGGTGCTGATTTAACGATTAATTATACTAAAGAAGATTTAAAAAAGCGAGCAAAAGAACTCACAAACGGAAAAGGAGTAAATGTAATTTATGACCCAGTTGGTGGAGATTATACAGAAGCCGCTTTGAGAGCAATTGCTTGGGAAGGTCGATTTTTGATTGTTGGTTTTCCTGCTGGAATTGCTAAGATTCCAATGAATTTACCTTTATTAAAAGGTTGCCAAATTATGGGCGTTTTTTGGGGGAACTTTGTGGCTAAACAACCTAAAGACCACTTGAAAAATATCATGGAATTAGTACAAATGTATGCGAAAGGTGAAATCAAACCGCATATTGACAAAGTCTATTCTTTGGAAGATTCTAAACAAGCGTTATTAGATATGATGAATCGTAAAACAATGGGAAAAATTGTTGTTAAACCTTAATCAATTAAAAATATTAAACTAAAAACAATGAAAGTAGAAATCAATAATCATATAGCAACAGTTGCCTTTGACAATCCAAAAAAATCGAATTCTTTGAAGATTGCGGATTGGGAAAGAATGAAAACTGTTTTTGAAGAATTAGACGAAAATCCTGAAGTTCGAGTAATTATATTAAGTGGAGAAGGAAAGAATTTTTGTGCAGGAATTGATATTTCTGCCTTGATGCAATTACAGCAATTTAAGACTAAATGTGATGGACGCTCAAGAGAAAAATTACGTAAATTTATCTTGCATTTACAAAGTACGGTTTCTGCTATAGAAAATTGTGGAAAGCCTGTTATTGCTGCGATACATGGAGCTTGTATTGGTGGCGGTGTTGATATTATTGCAGCTTGTGATATGCGATATTGTTCAGACGATGCTTATTTTTCTATTCGTGAAATCGACTTAGGTTTAGTAGCAGATTTAGGAACGATGCAGCGCTTACCAACTATCTTGAATCCTGGTTTTATGGCAGAATTGGCTTATACTGGTAGAAATGTTGGTGCAACAGAAGCGGCAAGTATTGGCTTGGTAAATCAGCGTTTTGATACACAGGAGGCATTACACGAATATGCTCAAAAAATAGCATCAATGATTGCTTCGAAATCACCTTTAGTTGTGCGTGGAACAAAACATATTTTACTTCAAAAACGAGATAGTTCCGTTGCAAATAGTTTAGATTATATGGCAACTTGGAATGCTGGTTTCCTTTTTTCTAATGATTTAATGGAATGTTTTCAAGCATTTATGCAAAAACGAAAAGCGGAATTTGATAATTAAACTTTAGTAAGATTGAGGGTTTCATTTCAAATGAAACCCTCAATAAATTTATCGATTTTCCAAAAATTGATGAATCGCTGCAAAATCCAATCTTCCCATTCCTTTTTGATTTGCTGCTGCAAATAGTTCTTTCGTTATATTTGCCAAATGTAAAGGTTGTTGTAATTCATAAGCAGTAATTGCTGCTAAATGCAAATCTTTTTGCATCAATTCTAAGGGGAAATTAACTGGATAATTATCCGATTTTATCATATCAGTTTTGAACTGAGTGAAAGGTGCTGTCACGGCTAAATTCGGAATAACATTTAATAAAAAATCCTGTGAAATTCCCATCTTTTCGCCTAACAAAACTGCTTCTGAAAAGATGACCATAGATTGTGCTAACATAATGTTGACTAACATTTTGAAACTTGCTCCTTTCCCAATTTCGCCAATATTAATCACTTTTTTGCCCATGAAATTTAGATAAGTTTCTATTTTCTCCAATACATTTTTTTCTGCACCAACAAAGAAAACTAAATCTGCATTTTGAGCTTGTGGCAATGTTCCAGCAACTGGTGCATCTATGAAAATAATGTCATTTGCCTTTGCAACTTCATTAGATTTTAAGCTAAATGAAGGATTCACTGTTGAACAATCTACCCAAATTGCTCCTTTTTTCATTGCGGAAAGCACACCATTTTCTATAAGAAAAATTTGTTCAACGACTTCTGGATTTGATAACATCGAAAATACAATATCTGCGTCTTTTACCGCTTCGTTTGCAGTACTTACAGATTTTGCTCCTTGTGCTTCTAAAGCTTTTACTGATGCTTTTGAACGATTCCAAACGGTTACGTCAACACCGTTTTTTAATAAATTTGCAGCCATTCTGCTGCCCATAATTCCTAATCCTATAAAGGTGACTTTCATTTCATATATTATTTTATCATTACATTGCTATATTGATTTAATGATAAATTCATTGGATGAATATAGTAAAATAACAATGCAAATATGCTGCTTAATAAAGTTGGAAACTAATTGGAAAACTTCAGAAATGTTGATTTTATAGCAAAGGTTTTATGTTTGTTAATTCTGAAGGCAAAGATGAATTCTTTTACTTTAATAAATTTCGATTTTGTGATAATTGATATTGTTTTGGAGACAAACCGTACCTACTTTTGAATGCTTGAATGAAGTAGGAAATATTTTCATAACCGACTTCATAAGCTAATTGCGTAACAGATATTTCTTGGGAATCAATCAGATTTTTGGCTTTTGTTAATCGTTGTGTTTTAAGCCATTTTTGTGGTGTAATATCATAATAAGACTTGAAATCTCTCCGAAAAGTACTCAAACTTCTTCCTGTCAAATAAGCATAATCTTCCATCTTCAATGATTTATCAAAATTATTTTCCATGAAGGCTTTAATATTTCTTTTTTTCGGTAAAGTCAATCTAAATAAGAAGTTTGCAAATGATTGTTCAGTAGTCAAAGAATTGACTAAGTGTAAGAGTTCTAATATTTTTAAATTTAAAAATGCCTTATTTCTTAATTGTTGAGTTTCGTAAATATTAATAAGCGATTCTCCAAAATAATTGATAGAAGGAAGATTACTAAATTTTAAATAATCTGGAACAGCTTTTTTATCAATTTTTGTAACTCTTGTATCAGAAAGAAAAGTTTGAATAATGGAATCATCAAAATAAAAGAGTAAACTTTCGAACGCACCATTTTTAGGAATTAAATCAGAGATATAATACATTCCTCTCGGAATGAAAACTAATTCTCCAGTCTTGATTTTAATGAGTTTATCCTCATAAGTTCTGATGTGTTGTTCGCCAGAAAGTAGAATAGAAATGACATGATTTGAAATATAACCTTCTCTATTAACTATCGGCTCCGTTAATTTCTTTTTCAAGATGCAAGTATTTCCATCTCGTAAAATAGTTTTTACTTGTTTTGCCTCGAAAAGTCGCTGTGGAATTAGAATCATATTTATTCAATTAGTCATTTTCTGAATTAGAAATTCAAAGTTCAATTAAATTTAGTTAGAAAAATATGCTTAAAAAGCCAAAAATGTAGATTTTACATTATTTAATAGACGCTTTAAAAAATGAATATTCATTTAGAAAAAATCTAAGAAAAAGCGGCAATAATGGATAAGATGAAAAGCGGCAAACCAAAAAATAAACAAGAAAATGCAAAGAAATCTCTTCCTTTTTTGGCAATCTTTTGTTGTTCAATTTTGGGGGAATTCATATAGAACTCTAAGACACTTTCGTAATTCTTCCTTGTTCCGATTGTTCTTTTAATAATTGGATAAATCAATAAAAGCAACGATAGTGATAAAAGGATAATGAAAAGGTTGTCGTTTTGGTTAAATAAGCTATTAGTTATTGATTTTAATGAATCAATAAAAGAAGGATAAATTAGTAATATCCAAAATGGAAAGCCTAATAATAACATGCTGATACTTAAGGAAATAATCATATTTCCATTAGTTGGAATATAATTTATAGACGCACCATTTGAGATGTTTTCCTCATGTAAATAGCAATAAATTGATTCTAAAATATTCATTTTATGTATAATAATTTCTTTTATGAATCGTGATTATAATTTTCTAAAGATTTTTTAAATTTCCATTTTATCTTTTCTCTCAATCTTTTTGGTTGCAATACTTTTAGACCGTTTCCAAAACCTAAAATTAAACGTTCTAATTCAAAATTATGATGCAATAATAAACCAATTCTAATACTTCCATCTTCATAAGTTTCTAATAATTTTTGAGAATGATGAAATGGTTTTGTCAAGACATATGGCGCATTATAGGAATAAATTAATAACTCAATTTGTTGTAGATTTTCATCATTCAAAACGGTTACGCCATAAGTGTTTTTATAATATTTATCTGCATCAAAATTATCATTATTATATTCAATTGATAAATCAAAATCTACTTTAATAATTCTATCTAAAGCAAAAGTTAGAATAGCGTTTTGCCCATTTTTTCTACCAATTAAAAACCAACGATTATTAAATTCTTTTAAGATAAAAGGATGAAAAGGAATGGTTGCAGCAGTTTTAGCTTTGAATGATTGATAATCTATTTTTAATACAATTTGCTTTTGGATTGCTTTATATAGAATATCCAAATGTTCTAAACCTTTTAGATTTTCATTTTTGTCTAAATGAATCACAGAAGGCATATTAGATTTTTCGGTATAAATTCTATCTTCTAAACGTTGAATTATTCCGCCTAATTCAGAAAATAAAGAAAAGTCCTTAAACTGTTTTAGCATTTCCACTGACTCAGATAATATATTCATATCGACTTCCGTCAATGGAATATCAGTAATAGAATATGCTGGATTTTCATATTTATAATATCGTTTTTCATAAACAATAATTGGTGCATTATATCCTAATTTATCACTTCGCATTAGTTGAATATCTAACTGAACAGTACGTTTACTAACATTGATAGATTTTCCTTCATATTCATACAATGCATCTGAACAAGCCTCAATTAAGTCTTGTAAAGTCCATTTTCTAAAGTGATTTTGTAAGCATTTATCTATCGTTCTATAACGAATTAATGCATTTTTGTTTGCCATAATTATAGGATTTACTGAAAAAGTTGAAGCCCTAATATATCTGTCATTTTGATGAAGGTCAGAATCTCCCGAATATCAAAGACACAATCTTTATAGAGTTGAGTTCTGTTGCCTTTAGGAGATACCAACTTTTGAGTCTTTGTCGTTCGGCGACTTTGAGTTCGCCTATCGACTACAGTTTGTAATAGATGACAAACTTTTTTGAGCCTTCAGACTGTAACTTTAAATTCTTTTTATGATTTATTTTAGCTTTTTTCAAAAGTACGCAAAATAATTGCGTAGTAGAGGGTCATCTTTGTATTATTAATAAAAAAAGTTGAGTGTGAATCTTAAAGGCAAAGACGTTCTGATTCTGATTCTGACTCTAATTATAAAAATAGAAAATTATGAAAATTACAGGAAAAACATTTATTGAATTAGGTTACCGACCAGGAAAATGGTTTAAAGATGCTTTAGTTTATGTAAATGAAAATAAATTGACAGGATTAGAATTGGAAACGTATTTGGAACAATTCGCTTCTCCGCCGCCAATAGAACCATATAATAAACCAATGAATTATTATAAAAATATTGAAGCTGAAAATGAAGAAGAAACTCAAAATATCTCACAAGTAATTGAGACAATGAATGAGTTGATGAAAACACCAACTTTGGTGAATGGTGCGATTATGCCAGATGCTTGTCCGACTGGTGGAAAAGGACAAATTCCAGTTGGCGGCGTTGCAATTGCTAAGAATGCAATACATCCTGCGATGCATTCTGCTGATATTTGTTGTTCTGTGATGATGACGAATTTTGGAAATATTGAACCAAAATTAGTTTTAGATGCTGCACATAAATTGACACATTTTGGTGGCGGCGGACGTCCTGAGTTCTCTGAATTACCAACTGAATTATTAGCACGAATGAAAGCTAATTATTTTTTAAATAATGAGAAAAGTGAAGTTTTAGCGACTTCACATTTAGGAACCCAAGGAGATGGAAATCATTTTTTGTTTATTGGTAAATCTAAAAAAACTGGTGAAACGATGATGGTTACGCATCATGGAAGTCGAGGTTTGGGAGCGTATTTATATACCAAAGGAATGAAAGTTGCAGAGCGTTTTCGTTCTGAATTATCTCCAAAAACGCTAAAGAAAAATGCTTGGATTCCTTATAATACAGAAATTGGAAAGGATTATTGGGACGCTTTACAAATCATTAGAGATTGGACAAAATTGAATCATACAACATTACATCAAGCAACTTGCGAAGCCTTAAATGTTGAGCCAGTTGTGCGATTATGGAATGAACATAATTTTGTTTTTAAAGATGGTGATTTATTTTATCATGCAAAAGGTGCAACTCCTTTAGCGGATAAATTTGTACCAGATTCGACCAGAGGTTTACGTTTAATTCCATTGAATATGAGTGAACCAGTTTTGATTGTTCGAGGAGAAACAACGGAAAACAATTTAGGTTTTGCACCTCATGGAGCAGGTCGAAATATTAGCCGTTCTCAGCATATTAGAAATAAAGTTGGAAAAACTATTGAACAAATTTTTACGGAAGAAACTGCTGGTTTAGATATTCGTTTTTTCTCCAAAGCTGTTGATATTTCAGAATTACCGAGTGCTTATAAAAATGCTGAAAATGTAAAAGCACAAATGAAAAAATTCAATTTAGGAACAGTTGTCGACGAAATTATGCCTTATGGTTGTATTATGGCTGGAGATTGGCAGAAAGATGCACCATGGAAAAAGAAGAAACGTAAATTGATGAAATCAACTTGATTTTTCGGGTGTGAATTATATAAATTATTGGTAGTGTTGTTAATGTGCACTTTGGGTAATCAAAATCATAATTTTTTAAAAAATCTTCTTCTTTTGCCTTGACGCAAAAGAAGCAAAAAGTCAAGGCTTATTTAATTTCTTAACGGCT